>JAUHZH010000385.1 GCA_030426065.1 Gammaproteobacteria bacterium | reverse complement strand
AGGCTGGGTGAACAGCAGAAACGACAAAACCACAGCCTGCGCCGTGGGTTTCAACACGCTGGAAAATGTCATGACATGACTCTCGTTTTTTAAAAGATGCGCCCATTTTATGAAGTTAATGTGACGAATCCGTTGGGGTTCTGTGACATTTCTGTGACTGCTGAAATATTTTGTTCACAAAGTGAATGTGCCTGTATATATAAGGAGTCAATGAGCAGATGTCATGGAAAGTTCACATTTCGTTCACCGAACGGTCATTTTTGCGCCATAGCATGGGCACTTTAAATTCATTCATTGTGTGAGAAATTGTTATGAAATTTACTAAAGTGAAAGCTGCCCTGATTGGCGGTGTGTTTGCAGCTTCAGCTGCTCAAGCGATCAATGTGGATGCATTGTTCGAAGGCCAATGGTACAGAACCGACATCGATGGTGGTCAAGGTTGGTCATTGGATTACATGAAAATCGGTCCAGAAAAAGGTTCATTCTTCGTTTCAGGTTATGTTTATGATGACAACGGCACGCCTTTCTGGGTGGTTGGACAAGATTCAGACGTACAAGCTGGAGAATCGACTTTGAACTTTGACTTGTTGACAGTCACCGGTGGCAGCTTTGATGGTGCGTCATCACGAGCAGTTGAAAGCTTTGGCACCATGACCATGGAAGTCAACACCTGTCGCAGTATTTCAGTGAACATCACTGGCATTGACAGCACTTTTGTTGCCCAAACCACTTCTTCATTTGAATTGTCGCCATTCGATGAAATCACTGGTTTCCCACGTGACATTGCTTCTTGCCCATACCAAGAGCCTTTCACTTCTTGTCCTTCATTTGCCACACCTGCTCAACAGCCCAAGACTTGTATTGTACAAGGCACTTTGACGGGTGATGTGACGTTCACCAACAATGCCAACTGGGTATTGAACGGTGGTGTTTTCGTTGGAGAAGACGGTGGCACTGCAGGTAACTTGACCATCGAGCCAGGTACCCGTGTTTTGGGTGTTTCAGGTAACGATTTCTTGGCCGTACAACGTGGCTCTAAAATCTTTGCTGAAGGCACGCCTCAAGCTCCGATTGTTTTCACCGGTCCTTTCAACGCCTCTGCACCTGAAGCCGGTGCCGGTAACTGGGGTGGTTTGGTGATTTCAGGTCGCGCGCCTTTGAACATCTGTGATGACTCAGTGCCATTTGGCCAATGTGAAGCCGTTGGTGAAGGTGGTTCTGGTTTGTACGGTGGTGATGACCCATTCGATTCAAGTGGTGTATTGAAATACGTCCGCATCCAGTTCGGTGGTTTCCGCATCAACGATGAAGATGAGTTGAATGGCTTGGCTGTACAAGGCGCAGGTTCTGGTACGGTTTTGGATTACATCCAAGTGCACGCCAACGAAGATGATGGTGTTGAGTTCTATGGTGGAACCGCGAATGCCAAACACGTCCTGTTGACAGGCATCAAAGACGATTCTTTGGATTGGACACACGGCTGGCAAGGTAAAATTCAATACTTGATTGTCAAGCAAGACCCAGATGCAGCGAACGCAAAAGAGCGCGGTATTGAAGCCGATAACTTCGAAGACAACAACGAAGCCACGCCACGTTCTATGCCCATGATTGCCAACGCCACTTTCATTGGCGGCCCATCTGACGACAAAACCACCACTGGTATGGTGTTGCGTCGCGGTACCGGTGCCAACTTCACCAATGTGATCGTGACTGGTTTTGAGAAATGTTTGGACCTGGATTCAGGTGCCACTTTCGCCGCCGCTGGTACGCCTGACAATTTGACAGGTACTTTGACCATGGAAAACACAGTCATCAGCTGTGATGTCAACTTTGAAGAAGAAGACGGCGATGCGTTCACCGTTCAAGCTTTCTTTGAAGCACAAAACGGCAACATGGTAGCTGACCCTGCATTGAACAACATCTACCCAACAGCCAACACACCTGCTGGCATGATGATGGATGCTGAGAAATGGGGTGCATTCTTTGATAAAGTCACTTACCGTGGCGCCATCAAAGACAAAGCCACTGCATGGACCAACGGTTGGACTGAGTTCTTGGATTGATTCCAAGTTTCAAGCTGAGTCAAAAAGGCGCCCCATGGGCGCCTTTTTTTGTTTCTTAACACACCATAATTCTGAACAGACAATACCTGATTTGGAAAAGGAAATATTGTGTTATATCATGTTGTGATTTTAAATAATTGCTGACCATGCTAAATCCTCTCGCGCTGTTGTTTTTTTTAATCCTGTTAACTTCGCCGGTGAAGGCGAAGCCTTCGATACCCAGTTGTGATTTGCAGCTTTTGGATGATGTAATCCAAGGCCTCTATTGGGGAGATTTGGGCGGAGAAAATCAGTATTTTAAAGATTTTGGTTTGGTTTTGTACCATCAGGATGGTCAATTGACTGGTGCCTCTTTGGCTGAAAAAGGGCCGGAAAACAGTCGTGTGCTGGCATTGTTTCCGTTGGCAGGTAATCAACAAAAACCGCATCAATTGCTACTGGTTTCCAATGATCATGAGCCTTGTTCGCTTGGACAATGGCAAATTGTGCCGCCATATCTTGTGGAAGATTTGTCTGCTGAACTGTTGAATTTAATTGAGT
>JAUHZH010000015.1 GCA_030426065.1 Gammaproteobacteria bacterium | reverse complement strand
AGACATTGGGGCGGTACTGCTTGACAATGGTGGCCGTTTTGCCTTCTGATTTGGCCTGTTGGTAAATCCGTTCGGCTTGTTGCTTTTCATGAATTTCACCTTCGATCACCCTTTCTCCAATTTTCATCTTCAAGCCATACAAAGCCGACATGTCAGCCAATGGGAACGCATAAACACCCTTAGAAACCCAATCTGAGTTCTGATTCATGAACTGTTGCTTGACCGTGACCGTGGCGAGCAGGCCAAACACATCCACTTCAAAGGCCGTGTTTTCTAGGTTCAGGCTGCGGTACTCTCCGTTGCTTTTATTGAATGACATCAACATCCCTGATTGGATGTCATCAAAATCAATGGCATCTTGTGCCTGAACTTGCATGTTGTATGCCAAACCGATGACCAAGGTGAATGAGAATATCACCGCATCTTTCCAGTTCAAATGTAACTTTTGGTAATTCTTTGCCGGCTTGTCTCTTCGCAATTCATGCGATTGATTGTCCTTTTTTTTCTGGGCTTGTGACTCCAGCTGATGCCTGATGCTGTGTTGCTTTTTCATGAACTGATCTCCGAATCTTTGATTGATGGAGATCATTTCATCAAACAATTAAGACAAGGAAGCGACCGATTGGTGACAGGTTCTGATGATTTATGGCTGATTTCTGACAGGGCATACTGTTGCACTGTCCAAATGGCTTTTCCGCCAGTGTAGTGCCTCAGTCGAGCAGTTCGATGCCTGCAATCGGCCTGGGCCATGCTGACTGCAGTTCATGGGATAAAGCGTTTCGGTGGGCCAAAGCCGCATCGCGGGTATCAAACACACCCAACAAGACGATGTGCCAAGGCGCACCTTTGACCTCAGTGGTGGCGATGGCAAATGTTGATTGGCTCAAATCATGCTGGTTGATGAACTGTTCCAGGTTGGGTAAGTTGGTGGTGCCCACCAATTGCAACACCCAAGCTTCAGGGCGATGTTGCTGCCATTCACGAAAATTGACGCTGACGTGCCCAGATGAAGGTGCCGCTTGCTTCACTGCATACGGTTGTTCAACAGGGGGTGTCTCTGTTTCAGATAACTGGGTCTCTGCGGTTGAAACAGCTTTTGGCTCTTGATTGACAGGTTTTTGATTAACTGGTTCTTCCACCACATCCCAAGTTGTAGGTTCTGGAACGGTGGTGATTTGAACGCTTTCTGGCGGCTCATCATCGGGTTCACCATCGTCTTGAGCATCAATCAACTTCATGGCTTTTTGGTGTGCTTGCTGGCGATCGCCAGCAGGCGCACAGACCCATTTTTCTTTCGCCGCAAAACAAACGATTTCTGTTTCAGCTGGTGGATCATCTTTTTCAACCAGCGGTTCTTTTTTTGCCAAAGCGGCACTTGATGCCACCAGCGACATCAATAACAAGGCGTCTCGACAAAAAAATTTCATGCTCATTTCATACACATGCTTCGATGGCAGCCAACATATCAGCCTCAGCCACACCATCGGCAACAAATGCTTGGCCCATTCCTTTCATTAAAATCAATCGGTGTTTGCCCGACTGGACTTTCTTATCCAAGCGCATCAATGCCACCAACTGTTCAGGTGACAATCCTTTACTTAGCTTAATCGGCAAGTCAAATCCTTGCAACAGCTTTTCCAGCGTTTTTCGTACGCTGGCATCACAGTGCCCCAATCGGTGTGACAATTCGGCTGCCATCACCATCCCCAACGCCACGGCCTCACCATGTAAATACCCCTGATAAGCGGTGGCTGTTTCCAAGGCATGACCAAAGGTGTGACCCAAATTCAATAAGGCCCTGACCCCTTGCTCTTTTTCATCTTGTTCAACCACATCCACTTTGAACTGGCAGCATTGGGTGATCAGCGATGTCAGCACTTCAGGCGATTTGCTGCGAATGGCTTGCTGTTGGTCTACCAGCCAATCAGCAAATGAGGCTTGATTGATACCGGCGTATTTCACTGCTTCGCCGATGCCGGCATTGAATTCCCTTTCTGGCAAAGTATCCAAAGTTTGGGTGTTGATGATCACCGCCAAGGGTTGATGAAAGGCACCAATCAAATTTTTTCCCTTGCTGTGATTGACCCCTGTTTTACCACCCACTGATGCATCAATTTGCGACAACAAAGTGGTCGGCACTTGTATGAAATCCACACCACGCATCCATGAAGCGGCAGCAAACCCGGTCATGTCACAGACCACACCACCACCCAGCGCCACCATGACATCGGTGCGGGTCAAGCCGCATTGTGCAGCTGCATTGAGTATCATTTGCCAAGATTTGACGTTTTTGTGATTTTCACCGTCTTGAACAACACAGACATGGACCTCGTTATTGGACAAGGCCGCTTTGACTTGAGCCAAATACAAGGGGGCCACGCAGTCATTACTGACCAACAACACTTTGCGCCCTTGCAAGCGATCGGAGACCAGTGAGAAGTCAAAATACTCACCCACTTGAATCGGGTATTGGTGGTGCCCTAAATCGATGTTCAAAACGTGATTCATTGTTCTTGCCCTTCCATCATGGCCAAAACATGGTTGACCACTTTACCGGCCATTTTTCTGGGATTGGTGCGGCCACTTGGCACAGTTAAATCAGCGACTGATTCATACAAAGGGTTGCGCAAACGAGCCATGTTCAATAATCTTTCTCGGCGGCCCGTGCCTTGCAACAAAGGCCTTTTTTTGTCTCGTTTTAATCGAGACAATTGGTGTTTGACTTCGGTCTTCAAATAAACCACCAAATCATCACTGGATTGTAGAATTTCGCGGTTTTCTTCGGTCACGACAATGCCACCGCCTGTGACAATCACGGCGTTGCGCTCGGCCATCAAATCTCGCAGCATTTGTGTTTCTCTGAGCCTGAAACCGGCTTCCTTTTCGATGTCAAAAATCAAATTTACTGAAACGCCGGTGCGCTTTTCCAATTCCAAATCAACATCATAAAACGACTTGCCCAACAACTGCGCGATGTGTTTACCCACCGTGGTTTTACCCGCACCCATCGGGCCGACCAAAATGATGTTTTGATTTGTGTGGGCGAATTTATCCATGCGCGCATCTTACCATTAAATAACAGAAGCTCAGCTGATAAATCTGTGATTCACATGGTCAGAAAACAGCCACGCATCCAACAGCTCAGCACCGGGCTTGATCTCGATGGTTGGCTGTGTGGCCTCAAGACTGATGGCGGCAAACCGCTGGTTGATTTGAAATCCCGCGACAGGCAAGCCAGCAGATTGTGCGCCGACTTGAACCGCTTGTAGCCACATCCAAGTCCCCACATGAGGTTGTGACTCATCACAACACACATTGCGTTGCTGATGAACCAAACGTTGTGAATATTCCAACATTTTCATTTCAGCGGATGGGTTGATTTCAATGTGGCTGTCGGAGCCAATTGCCCAATGGCCTTTGCGTTTTTGATATTCGGGCATGGCAAACACCCCATCACCCAAATTGGCCTCGGTCAAAGGGCATATCACAGCCACCGCACCCGATGCCGCAATCAAAGCAATTTCTTGGTCATTCAAATGTGTGGCGTGGACCAATGACCAAGACGCATCGACAGCAAAATGCCGATACAACCACTCCACTGGCCGCAAACCATGGTGCTCGATTGACTGGTCAATTTCTCCTTGCTGTTCAGCGATGTGGATGTGCACCGGCACGCCTTGCGGCAGCGCATCCAGCACCTGTGTCATCAGCTCTTTGTTGACCGCCCGAATGGAATGGAAACAAATTCCCACACGCTGTTCAGGAAACTTGACGGTGTTCAGTTGTTGCCACAAGGCAATGTATTCATCGGCAGACAGCTCAAACCGTCGCTGCTCTGGATGCAGCGGCTGATCTCCGACACCAGAAAAGGCATACAAAACCGGCAGCATGGTGATGGGCAGCCCCACATCATGGGCCGCTTTCATCACGGTTTTAGAAGCCGTTAAAAAGTCTTCATTTTTCGCCTTGTCACGGTGGACGTAATGGAATTCGCACACCGAACTGTAACCGGCTGCTTTCATTTCCTGGTAACAGGTTTTGGCCACACAATACAATTGCTCGGCATCAATTTCATTGGCCAAACGGTACATCAAATCCCGCCAAGACCAAAAACTGTCTGTCGGGTGTGTTTTGTATTCACTCAAGCCCGCCATAGCCCTCTGAAAAACATGAGAGTGGGCATTGGGCATGGCAGGTATCACGGTTCCATGCACCTGTTCACCACCCTTCATTTCGACACCTGTTTCCACAGCCACAATAACACCTTGATTGACGGCAAGACGGACACCTGCCTGCCAACCCGAAGGCATCAATGCCCTTTCAAAATAATGGCTTTTCATCAAGCAACCCAATTAAAATAAGCCCCCAATGTAAGCAAAAGCGGTTCCAAAAACAATGAAAAAATGCCAACACCTCATCAGCCATGCCCGATTGGTGACTTGCACCGACGGCCCTCAAGCCTTGGGCACCATTGAAAGCGGTTCTGTGGCCTTAGACCAAGGTGTCATTGTCTGGGCTGGCCCGACCTCGCAATGCCCCTACCAAGGCAACGATACCACCGATGCGAAGGGCCGTTTGGTGACACCGGCTTTAATCGATTGTCACACCCACTTGGTTTTTGCAGGCAACCGCGCCAATGAATTTGCCATGCGCTTGGCTGGTGCCAGTTATGAAGCCATCGCCCAAGCTGGCGGCGGCATTTTGTCTACCGTCGAAGCAACACGCCAAGCTTCAGTGGACGAGTTAACTCAATTGGCGCTCCCGCGCGCACTTGCGTTGCGTGCTCAAGGCGTGATGACCATCGAAATCAAATCTGGGTACGGCTTGGATTTGGACAACGAGATCAAGATGTTGAAAGCCGCCAAGGCGGTGGGGCAAGCCGCTGGGGTGAACGTGACCACCACCTTACTGGCAGCCCACGCCTTGCCGCCCGAATACAAAGAAAACAGGCAAGGGTATGTGGATTTGATATGTCAGGAAATCATTCCTCAGGTTGCCAAGCAAGGCTTGGCTGATGCCGTGGATGCTTTTTGCGAAGGGATTGGTTTCACGGTCGCTGAAACGAGGCAAGTGTTTGATGCAGCGGCCCGCTGGGGATTACCAGTGAAATTACATGCCGATCAGTTGAGTGACCTTTCGGGAGCTGGTTTGGTGGCTGAATATGGAGGCCTCTCTGCCGATCACATTGAATACACCAATGACAAAAGCATCGAAGCCATGGCAGAACATGACACCGTGGCCACTTTATTGCCGTATGCTTTTTATGCTTTACAAGAAACCAAAAAACCACCGATTGCAGGATTCAGGAAACGCGGCGTCGACATGGCCGTGGCGACTGATTGCAACCCCGGTACCGCACCCACCACCAACATTTTGCAATGCCTGCACATGGCTTGCACACAGTTTGGCTTGACGGTGGATGAAGCCTTTTTGGGCGTCACTCGACATGCCGCCAAAGCACTGGGCTTGGATCACAAAAAAGGCCAAATCGCCTCAGGATTTGATGCCGAATTGCTGCTCTGGGATGTCGATGATGTGGCGCAATTGATTTACTGGCAAGGTGATCAAAAACCAACCCTCATCTGCGGCTGAATACATGAATTGCTGATGGGCCGTCAAATGTGACGGTACACGCACATGAAATGACAGAATGAGCCCATCAAGACAAACAGATGGAATGTGGCGTGGTTGTAAGGCATGGCTTTGATGGCGTACAGCACCGCACCGACCGTGTACATGACACCACCAGCAAACAGCCACACCAACCCTGCATCAGATAACTGTTCTGATAAGGGCTGGATGAACAGCACAATGCCCCACCCCATCAACACATAAAGCAGCGTAGAGAGCACCGTAAAGCGGCCGGTAAAGAATAATTTCAACACCACGCCAGCGATGGCCATTGACCACACTGAGATCAAGATCCATGTGCCCAAGGAACCCTTCAGCGAGATGAGCATGAATGGTGTGTAGGTACCAGCAATCATGACATAGATGGCGGCATGGTCGACAACCCGCAACCGGCGCCTTGCTGTGTCTGTCTTGGCCATGTGATAACCAGTCGAAGCGGTGTAAAGCACCAGCATGCTGAGCCCAAACACCAATTTTCCAACCCAATTCACCCATGACGCACTGGCACTGGGGCTCAACAACAAAAAAGGCAGCCCGATCACACTCAACAACACTCCCAGTCCATGGCTGGCGATGTTGAGCCGTTCTTCAGCGGGCGGGTAGTATTTAACGGTCATAAAAGGATGGGGGTTTGGGGTACTTCAGTTTAACACCATAGCCGGTCCGCTCGGTGACAAAGCTGTTATTTCAATCACAAAAAAGGCCGCCGAAGCGACCTTTTTACTTTCACGAACAGATAAGGATCAATCACGGGTGTAGTGAACCACATTGTGACGACCACCGACTTCAACGGTGTTGAAGCCATCACCGGCACGCTGTAAACGGAACTCATGATCACCCATGTACAATCGGCGGTCATTGATGTAACCGGTCAACTCAACACCACCCACCTTGGCTTTGACACGGCCATCTTCTTTGATTTTAAGAACAACTCGGGCATGACTGATTGGGTTATAGCCGGTGAAACGACCGACCATCCAGCCAGGCATGTAGGATGAGTGACGTGAACCGTAATAGTTGTCATCATCATAACGGTCATCTTCTTTGGCTTTCTTAGCTGCTGCGGCCAACAGCGCCAGACCGGCGACAGCGGCAATCGCTTTTTCACCTTTGTGGTCATCGTGTCGATCAGTGTGATGACGGCCTTCAACGATGAAGGTTGCTTTACAAGCATCATCGACCCAAATGTGGCGCTTGTTGTAGTCCCAAGTGCGGCCTTTGATACAAGGTGACTTCGAATGTTGCTTGTGCAATCGCACGTAACCATGCCCATTTTCTTTTGGGCAAGTGGTGTACTTGTGATCATAACTTTCGCAGCGTACTTTGTAGTCGGCAGCTGCCATGGTTGACACCATGGCCAAACCCGCCATGGACAATGCTTTTACTATTGATTTGTTTTTCATTGTGTTTCCTCTTCTCTTATTTTTTTTGGTAATAAACGACGTTTCTTCTGTTGCCCACTTCGGTCAATTTGAAACCGCGGTGTGCCTTGTTGATTCGGAATTCATGGTCACCCATGTATAAGCGGCGGTCATTGACATAACCTTGTAGCTTGATGCCATTGACGGTGGCCCGGACACGACCTTCGTCATTGATGTTCAGCCTCACTGTGCGACCATTGATTGAGCTGTAACCTTTGAATCGACCAATCATCCAACCTGGAATGTAAGATGAATGTCTGGAACCATACCAGTCATCATCATGATAACGATCATAATAACTGTCATTGTAGCGCCTGTCTTTCTTGGCGGCTGCTGCCAACAAGGCCAAACCCGCGACAGCAGCGACGGCTTTTTCACCACTGTGACTGCTGTGACCTCTGGTGTGGTGACGGCCTTCGACCAAGAAGGTCGCTTTACAAGCATCATCGACCCAAATGTGGTTTCGTGTGTAGTCCCACGTGCGGCCTTGAATACAAGGTGATCTGGAGTGCTGTCTGAGCATGCGTACATAACCGTGTTTACCGATTTGGCATGTTTTGTATCTGTGATCATGGCTCTCGCACCTGACTTCATAATCAGCACTGGCCGTGCCTGCCATCAACGCCAAGCCAAAGAGTGCAATTTTTGAATGAATTTTCATGGTATCTCCCTGTTAGATTTCTATTTATTATAGATGGGCATTGTGACATGTTGCGAACAATAATGAATTTATTTTTCTTGGACATATATTTACATTACACTCCGTTGATGTAGTTTTGACTTATTACAGATGACAAAAAAAGGGGCCCTTTGGCCCCTTTGATTTGCCGCATTATCAAATGCTATTTGATGGCTTTGAAACCAATGTCTGTTCGAAAATATTCACTGCCCCAAGTGATGGCTTGGACACCTTCGTACGCTTTTTGTTGTGCAGCTTTCAAATCCTCGTCCAAAGCACACACGCACAACACCCGTCCACCCGCTGTGACCACTGCATCACCTTGAGTGGCGGTTCCTGCATGGAACACTTTGACACCGGCAGGTACGACATCCAGCCCGGCAATCGCATTGCCCTTGTCGTTACCCAAAGGATAGCCTTTTTCTGCCATCACCACACCCAAGGCAAAACGAGGGTCCCAAGCGATGTCTTGTTGGGCCAAGTCGCCATGAACTGCAGCCAAGCACAGTTGATCCAAATTGCTCTGTAACCTCGACATGATGGGTTGAGTTTCTGGGTCACCAAAACGAACATTGAATTCCAGCACTTTCGGCTGGCCTTCATCATCGATCATCAATCCAGCATACAAAAACCCGGTGAACGGCATGCCATCGGCTTTCATTCCAGCTAAAGTGGGTTTGATGACTTGTTCGATGGCCTTTTGATGAACCGAGTCCGTCACTACAGGTGCTGGCGTATAAGCGCCCATGCCACCGGTGTTGGGACCGAGGTCTCCATTGTCTCGAGCCTTGTGGTCTTGTGATGTCGCCATCGGAATGAAATCTTCACCGGCTGCCATGACGATGAATGAGGCTTCTTCTCCGACCAAAAATTCTTCGATGATGATGCGGCTGCCGGCATCACCAAAGGCATTGGCCTCCAACATGTCTTCCACTGTGGCCTCAGCCTGAGCCAGGTCTTCGGCTATGATGACGCCTTTACCGGCGGCCAAACCGTCTGCTTTGATGACAATGGGAAATGATTGGCCTTGCAAATAGGTTTTCGCAGATGCCACATCATTGAACTCACCGTAGGCCGCTGTGGGGATCTTGTGCTTGGCCAAAAAGGCTTTGGCAAATGCTTTCGATCCTTCCAATTGAGCTGCAGCGGCGTTGGGACCAAAACAAGGAATACCCACTGCCAAGAGGGCATCCACCATGCCATCAACCAAAGGTTGTTCCGGACCAACGACCACCAAAGTTACGTTTTGCAATTGACAAAACTGAATGACTGCCTGAAAGTCAGCCACATCCAGTACCACATTTTCAATGCCAGGCTCCAAAGCCGTGCCGGCATTTCCAGGCGCCACAAATGTGTGCGCCACCGTGGTTGATTGAGACAAGCGCCACGCCAAAGCATGCTCTCGTCCACCTGAGCCAATGACCAATACTCGATTCATGATATCCCCTTAATCAATGGTTGAAATGACGCATGCCGGTGAACACCATGGCGATGTCATGGTCATCGGCTGCCTGGATGACTTCTTCGTCACGGATCGAACCACCCGGCTGAATCACTGCGGTGATTCCTGCTTGTGCTGCAGCATCTATACCGTCACGGAATGGGAAAAATGCATCTGACGCCATCACGGATCCAGGCACTTTCAATTCAGCGTCGTCGGCTTTCATGGATGCGATGCGGGCAGAAACCACACGGCTCATTTGGCCAGCGCCGACTCCAATGGTTTGACCGTCTTTGGCATAGACAATGGCGTTGGACTTGACCCATTTGGCCACCTTCCAAGCAAATTGCATGTCTTCTAATTCGTCTTTGCTGGGTTTGCGTTTGGACACGATGCGCGCTTGGTCAACATGGAGCATGTCCACATCGGCATCTTGCACCAGTAAACCACCACTGACCCGTTTGTACATCAACCAAGGCTCAGGTTCAGTCGACCAGGCGCCCGAGTTGATGACACGTAAATTCTTTTTGGTACCGAACACGGCCAAAGCCGCTTCATCGTAATCAGGCGCGATGATGACCTCAGCAAACTGCTTATCAAGGATCGTTTCGGCTGTTTTGCCATCAACGGTGCCATTGAATGCCAACACACCACCAAAAGCAGAAGTCGTGTCCGTGGCAAAGGCTTTGAGGTAAGCCAAAGTCAGGTTGGATTCGACGGCCACACCACAAGGGTTGGCGTGTTTGACAATGACACAGGCAGGTGCGGTGAATTCTTTGACACATGACAAGGCCGCATCGGCATCAGCGATGTTGTTGTAAGACAGGGCTTTTCCTTGCACTTGATGAGCAAAACCAACGGTCCCTGGCTTGGCATGGGGTTCCACATAAAAGGCGGCTTTTTGGTGCGGATTTTCACCGTAACGCAATTCACTTCGGTGGGTGAACTGGGTGGTCAAATAACGTGGGAAATCTTTCTTTTCTTCAGTGTCAGAAATGGCACTCAAGTAATTGGCAATCAAGCCGTCATATCGGGCTGTGTGGGCAAAGGCTTTGGCAGCCAGGATGTGTCGGTTGGCATGTGAAATGCCACCATAAGTTTCCAGCTCTTCCAACATTTCTTTGTAGTCTTCAGGATTCACCAACACCGTCACTCGGTCGTGGTTTTTCGATGCCGCCCTGATCATGGCAGGGCCGCCAATGTCAATGTTTTCAATGGCCTCGCTCAGTTTCACATCGCTTTTTTGGATGGTCTGCTCAAATGGATACAGGTTGACCACCAGCAAATCAATGCCCTCAATGCCATGTTCAGACATCACGTCTTCGTCAACGCCCGTCCTGCCAAGCAATGCACCGTGAACTTTGGGGTGCAGTGTTTTCAAACGGCCGTCCATCATTTCAGGAAATTGAGTGTATTGAGAAATTTCTGTCACGGGGATGTTCATGTCAGCAAGTAATTGCGCTGTACCACCGGTGGACAATATTTCTACGCCTTGTTGGGCCAACCCTTTGGCCAACATTTCAATGTGGGTTTTGTCTGAGACACTGAGTAAAGCCCTGCGAATGGGCACGCGATTTTGGGTCATGATGCTTGAAGGGTTTCAAAGGTGGCATATTATAACGCCAACCCGCCACACCGCACGCATTACAAGCCCAATTTTCGAATTTTATTGCGCAAAGTGGTGCGGGTGATTCCCAAGATGTCTGCAGCCTTGCTTTGGTTGCGATCACAATGCACCAACACCGCTTCGATCATCCCTTTTTCAGTTTCTGCAATCACCAAATCATACAGATCTTTGGTGCTGTGCCCATTGAGGTTAGACAAATAGTGGGAAACGGCTTTGTGGGTGCAGCTTTTTTGGCTTTCGTTTTGAACCTTCATGGCTGCGCAAACCCCAATTCAAAAGCCACAGCTTCGTCACTGGGCGAATTGATTTCCAGGCGAATCGGCACCAAGGTGTTGCTCTTGAAACCTGTGGCAACAATCTCAGGCGTTAAATATTCCTCAGGTTTGAAGCGACGCATCGCCACCACATCACCGTTCAGATCAGACAGTTTGATTTCCAAAACAGGAAACATCAAATTGTCGGGGTTCGCATTGGTCATGCTGGCAGAAATCAGCAAAGCGGCGTCTCGGCCAGGATGGGGCCGGATGTTTCGCGACAACAATGAAATGGCACCCAAGTCCACTTGTTGCGAAGATTGTGCACAACGCAGTGTTTGACACAGTTTTTGTGACCAAGGTTTTTCAGGCAGGATCAGGCGACCGGATTGTAAAGCAGATACCGTTTGCCAACCCAGTAACAACACCATCGCCAGCGACAAAGCCAACCACAAACCACCGCCAGCCTTTTTGATTTTGGCTTCAGGCTGTGGCCGCTCGGCAAACATCGGCGCTTCATCCAAATCAAGCACCTCATCTGCCACATCAATGCCATCCAGATCATTGAACTCTTTATAACCGATGTTTTCTGTCAACACCACTTCTGGGTCCACAGATTCATCAATCAAATTTTCTGGCAAGATGTCATTCAAAACCTGCAAGACTTCCTCATCGGGCTCGATGTCCATGTCATAGACTTGGGTTAACAAAGGTGGGGCGTTGTCAAAATCATGAAGCAACAAGTCTTCATCTTCGGTGGGTTTTTGAGCCGACAGCGTCTGTATGGCATCAAAAACCGTGCCACACATGTTACAGCGCACTTGGCCACGGGCATGAACCAACTGTTCAACTTCTAAGATGAATTTTTCTCCGCAACCGCGGCACTGGGTATACAAAATGGTATCTTCAGGGTCTACGCCCTGTTGTCAGGTGGCTCAGAGCCAAACACACTCAACGCTTTCGCGCACTCACTCGACACCAATCTTTGTCAATTTTTGAATCAATGTCAACAAATCTAGAATGATATTTGTCGACGATGACATTTTCTTGCTCGGCCAATATCCCACTGAGCACAACAAAGCCTTCTGGGCGCAACATGTCAGCAAAACGGTCACACAACTGTAACAAAGGTGCCGCCAAGATGTTGGCCAAAACACCGTCCACATCTTTGATGGATGCCACTTCATCCGGATTCACCACCTTGATGCCACCTTCAACACCATTCTTTTTAGCATTTTGCCAAGTGGCTTCAATCGCCTGGTCATCGATGTCAACACAAATCACCTCTGCTGCACCATGCAACAAGGCCATCACCGCCAGCACACCCGAACCGCAACCGAAGTCAACCAATCGCTTACCAGCCACCTCATGCTCGTCCAACCAAGCCAAACACAAAGCCGTTGTTGGGTGGGTACCCGTTCCAAAAGCCAAACCAGGATCCAAAATCAGGTTAACCGCATCGTGATCGACCACATCAAAACCATCGGGCACCACCCAACTGCCTTGACCGAAGCGCATCGGTTTGAAATGATCCATCCAAACCCGCTCCCAAACCTGGTCTTTGAGTACCGTGGTCAAAATTTCCAATTGTGGCAAGGTGGTTTTAATCCAGGACTGTGCCTGTTCAAACAAGCCCAAATCATCAAACAAAGCCGTCAACTTGACCTCATCCCACAAAGGCATTTCACCCGGCAAGGGTTCATAAATGGGGTTGTCTTGGGCGTCGGCATAGGTGATGCCAACGGCACCCAATTGGGTCAACACTTGGTCCAGCACCTCGAGTTGCTCTCGGGGTGCTGGACAAGTCAATTCATAAAAATCCATCAGCGTGTTTGGTTCAGGCGTTTTTCCAAATAATGGATGTTTTGACCACCGGCGACAAAGCCTTGGTCTTGCAT
>JAUHZH010000384.1 GCA_030426065.1 Gammaproteobacteria bacterium | reverse complement strand
AAGCCTAGCTTCAGTTTCGGCGCGATTTAAACTCACTCCCTCACCAACAGCACAGAGCTGAGATTTCTTACAAATTCGAGATGGGTTTAGAACCCAACTAGGATCTTTGGCCAACACTGAACCAAAAGAAAAACTGAACATCCTCTATGCCAGTGCCGGTGTTTTGAAGGAAACTGTTGTCAGCTTGGGGGAAGACCACATCGTAAAAGTGAAACTGCAAGCAGTTAAAAAACCCAGTCGAGGACAAAAAACCACCTTCAAATCATGGACCGGCCATGCTTTGGGTCAGGATTGACCAGGGCGTCCTTGCCCTAACCAACCACTGGAGCAAATGGTTCACCTTATGAACAAAGATGATGCATTAGATGAGCCCAGGTAGACATCGGATTTACCGATGGATTGAACGGTTTTGTTTTTGTTGGTATAACGCTTCCCTTTTTTGGGAAACAAAACGCCACCGTAAAACAATTGATCGCCATCAAAGGCCATCGATTGAATAGAAAAGTGGTTGCCGATTTTTTCGCCAGTCTGAACAGTGCTCCAGCCCAAATCTGAAGGTCCTTTGCTGATCAGTTGATAAGTGGCTTGATTGATTTCATTCATTTGCATCATCGCAACCAACATGCGGTTGTTGCGTGGTTCGATGATCAATTCATGTGCCAACTCTGCACCCGCCATGCCATGTTGCCAATGGTTTTTCAAAAGGCCTTTGGCATCAAATTCCATCACCAGTAAATCACTGGAACCGTTGGTCTTGATGGTGGTTTGACCATCTGGCAGTAGAATTTGGTCTTGAAATGACATCAAGACATGGCTGCCACCATCAACGGATACTATGGGATTGCTCGCCATTTCGACACCCTTGCCACCGATCCTGTGGTGCCATTCCACGTGTCCGTTGTCGATGTTGCGCATCACAACGACCACGTCTTTTTTGTTTTGATTCCACTGTTCTTCATTGAACGTTTCAACCAAGTGGTTACCATCGGTGCTGACACCACCAGCTGACACCTGTCCTGACTTCATCGGCCAAGATTGTTTCCATAACAATTGGCCATCCCCATCCCATCGAGTGATGAAATGGTTTTTCAAGGCTTTGCCAGTTAACAAGTTATTTTCAAACAAAACAAATTGACTGAACACGCCTTGCAATATCACGCCTTGGTCATCAGCCACATGGGCCAACCGCCAAGCTTGCACGCCCGTGTCATTGACCATGGTTTTGACCCAAGTCAATTGACCTCGACCATTGTATTGCGCAACAAATGCATTGACGCCTTCATGCTGTGTGTTTTTGCTGTGGTGCCCGGATTGAACCAGCAGGTTATTGGGAACCGATAAATTGCCGACATAAGTCCCAGCCAGATAAACCTGCCCCAAATCCCCCATCACAACGTCGTTGATGGCCGTCATGCCGTCACTTTTGAACACACCGTATGCGGTTCGCTTGCCTTCTTTGTCATAACAAGCCAACCAAGCCGATGGTTGCTCGAGTTTGGCAATGTCATGCTGGGTTTTTAACCCTTTGGCCGATATCGACTGTTGAATCATGTTGCCGCCCTGGGTTTGTCCTGCGATGCAGGCTTTGCCATCTTGGGCATCCATTTCTGAGATCACTTCTCGCCCCTTTCCTGAGACGGTGTTGACCCAATCTGTTGATGCAGCCATTCCGCAGCTCATCATCAGTGTCATTGTCAGTAATTTTTTCATTGTTTTGCTCCAGAAAAGAGCAGGCCCAAAATGAGCCTGCTAAATTTCACCTCATCATTATTGATTGAATCCATCCCAAAACAGGATGTCGCTGTTTTGGATGATGGTGATCGATGCACTGCTGCTGTTGCCAGAAGAGTCAGTGACTTCGTAGTTGAACACGTCTTCACCAATGATCGAACTTGTGGGTGTGTAGATCACATCTTGGCCATTGGCTGAGATGGTCACTTCACCGTATTCACCTTGGCCGACACTGGTCACAGTCAATTGATCACAATCGCCCGCCACGTCATTGGCCAATACCGGGATGATCAATGTTCTGGCCGAAGATTCGCCCACGTCGGTGTTGGCAATCGGCTCAGCGTCTAATCGGCAGCTTTCATTGCCCACCAATTGATAACTCAAGGCATTGGCAAAGTCACTCGCGGTGGCTTGTGAAATGGGCTGGCCGCTGACGTTGTTGTTGAATGTACGCACTTCTAATCCATCCAATGAGTAGCCAGGACCGATTTCACAGCCGCCATCGCAATCATCGATGTCTGCGGTGTTGATTCGGATGGTCATTTCACCGTTGTCTTTCAAAACACAGTCTTCAGGTGCCAGGGTCAATAAGTCGTCTCCTTGGTTAACGCTGGGCGCAGTGATCATTCCGTAATGACACTCTGGTCCAGTCCCTGTCCAGCGCATGTTGACCATGTTTCTGTCATAAGTTTGTAAGCCATCGGCAGTCGGTACGGGGTTGGCACGGTTCCACAAAATGATCCAAGCATTACCTGCGGCTTTCGTTAAGGGATCACCAATGGTCATGTTGAAAATCAGTTTTTTCTCAGAAGCCACCTGACAATCCAAAGGGTCACCAATGAATGGCTCAGCCAGGAACAAGTCTTGAACATCGAGTTGTGA
>JAUHZH010000383.1 GCA_030426065.1 Gammaproteobacteria bacterium | reverse complement strand
TAAGCCCATGGCACCAACAAACAAGCTGCCTGGGATCAGCACAAAGTTTCTGTATGTTGCTGGCTTTTTCATCAGCTTGAATATCAAAAGATAAACCACAGCTGCGAAACCAATTTGGCCAATTTCGACCCCAACATTGAAGCCGAGCAGGGCGCTGACAAAGTGGTCATCAGGAATGCCAAACTCACTCAAGGCACCCGCAAACCCCAAGCCATGAAGCAAACCAAAGCAAAAAATCAAAACCATGCGCCAGTGGTTGTGCTTTTTGATGAAGATGTTCTCAAAGGCGACAAAAGCAATGGACGCAGCAATGGCCACTTCAATCCACACCCCTTCGAACAGCAACACACCCATCACACTCAAAATCAACGTAACACTGTGCGCCAAGGTGAAAATGGTGATTTGTAACAACAGTTTTCGAAATGTGGTCGCTGCCAAAACCAACGCCAAAACAAACAACACATGATCCAAACCCATCGGAATGATGTGCTCAATGCCCGATTTCACATACAGCTTCGCCGTATCAAAAGTGGAGCGATTCAAATCAATTTTGGGCAGTTCATAACCGTTGGCCTCAGCACGATCTAGTTCAGCCAATTGGGCACACAAAACCGGATCCATGGAGGTGTCATTACAAAACTCATCTTCTGGGTGGGCCCAGACCAATGAGCACATCAGCATCAAAACCCAAACCAGACATAACTTTGCAGCACCAAATTTTAGGGGTTCATTGATGTTATTTTTGTCTTTTTCTTTTCTCATGATTTATCAATCTATTGTATATAACAATCGGTCATTGCAAATGATGCAATATATCATTAAGATGCCTCATTTGATATATAGTATCATTCATTGTTCGGTGTTGTTTTTATATCGAACGCAATTATAGACCCAATGTGATGTGTAAAAGTGATGAAAATTTTGAATAAAAAAGGCTTGTTCTTGATGCTCTGTTCAATCAGTGCGAGTGGATTTTGTCAAATTGATGAAAAAGAAAACCAATTTAAAACAACAGAAACCAATCAAAACAGTCAAATTGATGGATCAACTAAAGAATCCTCGGATTTAGATAAAATGGTAGTCACTGCGACTCGTACTGAAAAACTCATGATTGATGTGCCGGCAGCGGTTTCTGTGCAAAGCATGGATGAGTTAAGAAGCCGTGGTTTTACTTATGGCACCGATGAATTCAGGGGGGTTCCTGGTGTATTTTTCAGGCGCGGAGAAGGTGACGGAGAAGAATTTCCATTCATTTCTTTCAGAGGCATCACAGGTAACCATGGAAATGACACATTCTTGGCTTTGATTGATGGCATTCCTTTTGTCGGTGCAGACGAAGAAGTGATGCTGTTTGAGGTGCCTTATCCCGTCATAGACCAAATAGACATTGTCAAAGGGCCCATCTCTGCGTTGTATGGTAGAGGTGCCATCGGTGGTGCTGTCAATTACCAAACCAAGAACACTTATGGATCAGGTTTGGGCTTTTCTTTGACCATGGGCAGTGATGATTACCAAAGAGGCGAGGTGATTTATCAACAACAATTCAATGACCGAGGTGGCATGTTGGCCAGCTTCAATCATGAGGATTTTGAGGGTTGGCGTGAGAACAGTGCCCGTGAAACCAGCAGTGCTTTCATCAAGACTCAATTCAACATCAATGACAGCAGTGATTTGACTGCTTATTTGTCGTATTTTGATCGCCAAGCAGATGTGCCCAGTGTGATACCTACTTTGGCTGATGGCACACCGGTTGACGTTTTGGGTGGTGTGGAAGCCTATATGGGGAAGCGACCCACTTTCAATGATGTAGAAGGTTGGGTGGGTGTACTCCGCTACAACAAACAATTTTCAGACCAATTGAATTGGCAAGTGACTGCACAATCAAGAAAGATTGAAAATGATGTTCGTTTGAATTTCTATGACTACTTCGAATTCGATCCAAACAACAACATCATGGGCGTCAATGGTTTTGCTTCCCAAAATGAAACCGATGTTTTATTTTTAGAATCTGTCCTGTCTTGGCAAAATGACCGCCACAATGTGGTGGCTGGTGTCAGCATGGAAAGGACTGAACTTGATGAAGCAGACCGGTGGACTGGTGAAATTGATCCTTTTTTTTCAGGAGAATGTGGATTTAGGTTTTATGCCATTCTCATTGACTACTCAACGGGTCAAATCACCAATGACGACCCCAATAACAGTTGTTTTGTAAGGGAACAGTTGAGAACAATGGCCAGCACGACCAACCAATTCTATGGTGCCTTTATTCAAGACGAGATCAGCCTCAATGATCGATTGAAGCTGACGTTGGGTTTGCGGTATGACCATTTTGATCGAGACATTGACTTTTCAGTCATTGGTACCAATCCAGTGGATCAATCTGCATCAGGAAGTGCGGATGCCTTTTCTCCAAAAGCCACTTTGGCTTATGAGTTTGACAATGCATTGCTGTATGCTTCTTATGGCAGGGGTTTCAACTCAAATTTTGGGCCTGTTTTTCAATGGGAGCCTGATCGCTATGCACGTGATGAAAAACCCACAACTATTGACAGTTTTGAGCTGGGTTGGAAAGGTCGAACGGAGAATCAAAAAGTCAGTTGGGAAATGGCCTTGTTTTATCTGGAGCAATCAGA
>JAUHZH010000014.1 GCA_030426065.1 Gammaproteobacteria bacterium | reverse complement strand
AAACCTGAGGGCATTGCGTTTGTGTCGGGACCATGTCGTGAACCGACGCATTGGACGGGTCATGCGCCAAGATCGACTTTGGTATACCTCAGACAATTCTTGACTCACCTGCTCAATTTGTGCCGATCGTTCATCAATCACTTGGTTCAATTCTTGTTGCGTTTTGACGTGACGTGCTTCGTTGTCATCCAGAGCCTGTTTCAGTTCCTCTATGGTGTGCAACAAATGCTGTTCTTGTTTTTTATTGAGTTCAATGTTCTGACTCAAATGGGTCACGTGTTCTTGAAGCTGCGTCACCCAGGCTTTTTTATCAGCCAAATCTTGTTCACTTTGCTGCCAACGGTATCGATCCAATGCCGCTTGGCCTTTTGCATCAGTCACCACCGAGACCCACTCAGGGACCACCAAAGGTTCCCATCGGCATGCTTTGTTGCCTTTTGTTGGCGCAAATATGGCCTCATAGCGCTGCATCGCTTGGCCCACATCATCAGGGGACTGGGCTTTCAAAGCCTCACGAACTTGGCTTAAAACGGCCGGTTGATTCTTCAATGACAGCAGGGTGTCTGCAAATCGTTTTACGTTCGCTTCGACCAAAAAGCCATTCACACCGTCTTCAATCCTCTCGGCCAAAGCCCCCATGGGTGTTGAAACCACAGGAATGGCGGCGGCTTGCAATTCTGACAAGGCATAACTGAACGTTTCAGAGGTGTTGGCTGTGATCAAGGCCACATGAGGTCGATGTAACGCCAGCTCAGACGACAAGGATTCAGCTGGGTAATCCATCACCACCGTGATCCGCTCATCTGTCAAGTATTTCTTTCCTTCGTTGCCTGCACCCAGAAACACAAATTCAATGTCATCATGGTCTTTCAAGTGCTCAAGCAGACCATCCAACAACAGCTGTCCTTTGGGTGGGTTGATGCGACCCAACACCAACACTTTGAATAGTGATGACTCACTGGGCGGTGCAACGGGCACCATGGGATCGATGCCATGCGGCAAGACCAGGGCACCTTCGAAACCATCGCATGGATTGATTTTTAACGCGTTTTTGATCACCGATTGGCTCGGTGCCACCACCGTGACTTGAGGCTGGAGACAGCAGTCATTGTGTGCCGCTTTCCAATCAAGCCACTGTTGTTCATCAATCATGCCAAAGGGTTCTTTTGCCGTTTGAGCCAATGCCACATCGATGTCAGCCTGGGAAATGTCACCGTCCAATTGAGCCGCCAGGGCAGGCCAATGTGGAAAATAGTCGTGCATCACACGCAAAGTCGGCAACCCAGTGTTCAAACAATCCATGGCATGCCCTATCAAGCTGGACACCACCACGCCGCTGACCGCCCAACCCTCAATGATGCGATTCAGGGCATCACGGTAATCGCTGTGGTGACTTGTGGTCGCATCAATGGGCAGGCTCATGTGGTGGCTGTCCAAAACCAAACCATCGGTGGCTTGCCAATGCAGCTGGAACTGTTCACCATGGCTGTGGCGGTACAATTCGCCACCACTGACCCAAACCAAATGGTGGTATTGGTCGTGGTGCTGGATGAAATCATTGATCCATTTGTGGACACCACCACCCCAATTCATGGTCACATGTAAAACCACCGGCTTGTCATCCCATTTGGGGTAAGCCAAAGGCAGCGGTTTGAGGTCTGGAAGTTTCAAATGAAAAGCCGCCAATGGGTGTGACGGCAATGGGTTTTGATCACCCACATCAACCACCTCATGGAGCTGAACCGGAAATTCAGGGGCTTGCACCAACAGGTTGTTGATGGCGTGCTTGGCTGAATCGCCCAGCACCGTCTTCAAACACTCGGCTTCGCGAACCCAAAAACAGGCAGGGTTCAAAGATCGGGTTGAAAAATAATTGGGCTCTTGGAGCAATGCCAAACAGGCATCCAACTCACTGACAGTACCGTTGAAATCATGTGCAGCAGTTACTGGAGACAAAGCAAAACTGTGGCTGGTCAACGCAGATACAACAGCCATTGCTTCATCACATTCATCGACACCCGTGATGCGCTCCAGCCAAAACGGCGGGCACTCGGCTTCGGCATCGACCACCACAATCGGCGATTGACTGGGCAATGCCTCGGCCCAAGTGGTCAACAGTGCCTGGTTCAATGCGGTTGCGGCTGAGTGGTAGCCGCCTTCAATCAAGCACAGGCCTTGTGCCGGCGTGACTTGTGTGCTGTTGTAATAAACCGTGAGCGCATGATTTTTCATCCGCGCATTCTATCAAAAAAGCCCGCATCAACGTGCGGGCTTTGTGATTTCATTTTGCTTCTGTGTGGTTCTGTCACATGCCAATTTGAGGAATTGACTGCTTTTGATATCCTTCTGGCACCTGGAAAGCACTGGCTGGCAAGTCATCATGACTGACTTTAACCAAGCTGGCTTTGACACCATTCATGTCGTATTGAACCGGTAATACTTGGCCGATTTGTTCAAAATTCATGCTGGAATCGTTGCCAAACTGAGCGGCCAGTTTTTCAGCCACTTTCATCATCCCATAGATGGCCTGGTATTCACTGTTCGAAACACCCAATTCACTGTATTCAGCAACACAAAAATCATCGGTGTTTTTGCCTTTGGTGATTTTTTCTACCACATCACACCCATAGCCATTGACGTCCAAAGAATCACCGGTTTTTCGGTATTCTGGGACAGGGGCTTGCTTGGGCATTTTGCTTTTGATCATGCCTGCCATCATTTCACGCATTTGGGCCCGCTGTGCTTCAGGCACATTGGCCATTTGTTGCTCAATCATATTATCCATCATGGCTGAGACATCACTGAGCATTTCGATTTCTTTGGGACCAAATGTCATGTACTTTTTCTCACTGTGCATGATCACTGTGAATTCTGTTTGGCCATTGCGAAAGATGACGTCGGTTTTTGTGTTGCCTTCGTTGCTGGTCATTTTGACCACCCCATCACTCAAGTTCATGATGGTGGCCTCTTTGCCTTGGGCGTTGTTATAGACCAATGTACTGTCAGCCATGGCAGCACCCGTCAAAAAGGTACCTATCAAAGCGATTTGAAGTTTCATTTGTTCACCTCTGGTTTAATTAATTTCAGTGCCACATCTTACAGCAGCATTTTGAATGACATGTTAACATGCCCTCAATCCAAATGTGAAGCAGCTCACAGTGGCGAAAAAACGCAAAACTACAAAGAAACCCAGCACCTCCAAGACACAACGATTGTGGACCTGGATCAGGCCTGTTTTTTATTTTGGTTTGGGGGCTTTTGTTGGTTTGTTTGTCCCCTGGTATGCTTACATCAACCACGTCACCAACACCATCATCCATGAACAGTGGGAAGTGCCTTCTGCTGTTTTTGCCCGCCCATTGGAATTGTTCGATGGCCAAAACATTTCCAGCGCCGCATTGACATTCGAGTTGGATTTGCTCGGTTACCGCCAAGTCAGTGGCCAGCCTCAAGTCGGTCAATACCAAAAGCAAGGCAACCGATTCCGCATCCACTCCAAAGGGTTCCGTTTCGCCGATCAGCGCAGCCCGGCACAAGCCATTGAATTGAGCATCCATCAAGGTGTGGTCAGTGCAATCAAACCCCAAATGGCACGCTTGGAACCCGCGGTCATCGGACACTTTTTTTCCAGTGCATTTGAAAACCGCAACCCCATTGCTTTGGCCGCCATTCCGACCACTTTGGTACAAGGCATCCAGGCTGTCGAGGACAGAGAGTTCAAACACCACAGCGGTGTCGACTGGTGGGGCGTGATGCGCGCCGCGGTAAAAAACGTGATGGCCGGGAAAATCGTTCAAGGGGGCAGTACCCTGACCCAACAACTGGTCAAAAACAAACTCAGCTATGACCAGCAAACCTGGCTGCGCAAATTACATGAAGCCATGGCTGCCATCCAGCTGGCGCGCAAACTGTCGAAAAAGGACATTTTACAAATGTACTTCAACGAGGTGTTTTTTGGACAAGACGGCAAAGTGGCCATCCATGGTGTGGTCGAAGCCGCTGGCTTTTACTTTGCCAAACCAGTGAGTCAACTCAACATCCATGAACAAGCCTTGTTGGTTGGCATCCTCAAAGGCCCCTCGTGGTACAACCCCATCCGCAATCCAGATCGCGCACTGAATCGCCGCAACGTGGTTTTGAATGTGTGGCACGAAACCGGCATCATCAATCAACAGACATGGCAACAAGCCAAAAAACAACCCTTGGGCTTGTCGCAGCACCGGCAATTGAAAACCGACCACGATGACTACATGGCGGTGGTGAAAAAACAAATCAAAAGCCAGTTTTCCGATCGTGATCTGAAGCAAAAGGGGCTGCGAATTTTCACCCACCTTGATCCGTTCATCCAGCGCAAAACCAACCAAACCGCACGCCGCACGCGCCATTGGTTGGATCAAAACATGGAATCGGCGATTGTGGTCAGTGATGCCCAAAGCGGCGCACTGCTGGCTTTATCAGGGTCACAATCAGCCCATTCAGGATTCAACCGTGCTTTGCTGGCAAGGCGCCCCATTGGTTCATTGATCAAACCGTTTGTTTATTTGGCCGGTTTGGACAGTTTGTCTGGTTTCGATTTGGACGACACATTGAAAGATGAACCGGTGTCGGTGACCTTGGACGATGGCAGCACCTGGGATCCGAAAAACTGGGATGGCAGCAGCAGCGGACGCATCAGTGCGTTTGATGCCTTGGTTCGCTCGCGCAATCAGGCCACTGTGGATTTGGGGCTGAAAATGGGCTTACCGGCTTTGGTGGATTATTTGCAACAACTGGGCCTGTCCATCAACCGGGCCAACCACCCGTCATTGTTCTTGGGGGCCATCGAATTGACACCTTTTGAAGTCCAGCACCTGTTCAGCCTGTTGTCTTCACAAGGTCAAATCAGTCAAATCAACGCCATCATGCACGTCACCGACGCCAACAACCGCATCCTGACACGCAGCCGGCCGCAACCGGCTCCCAAGCTCAACTTGAATGACTTGAAAACCATCAATCAAGCCCTCCACCAAGTCACCACCACCGGCACCGCACAAAAAATCACCAACAAATACCAGTTGCCGCGCCGCTTTCATGGCAAAACCGGCACCACCAACGGCGGCCGTGACAGTTGGTTCAGTGGCTATGACCAGCACATTTTGGCCACCGTCTGGGTTGGTCGCGACGACAACCAACCCACCCCCTATTCGGGTGGTTCAGGCGCCTTGGTCCTTTGGGCCAATTTGATGCGCAATTTGGAGTGAGTCAAAACCTCCAAAGCCACCATCAGTCGCTGAAGTCATTGATGAAAATCAAATCATCAATGACGGCCACATCAACCCATGCTTTGCTGAAGTTGCCCTGTTGATCACTGGCCCAATAGGCGAAACGATCAGGGCCCGTGTGGTCATGATCTGAGGTGTACTCAACCCAACCGTTGCCACGATCAAAGACTTGACCATGGTCCGGTTGAATGATGCCGTCGACGCTCAATACATCGCCTTCTGGATCGGTGTCATTGCCCAACAATTGGATCCTGGTTGGCCGTTCTGATGTCACCGTGGCGGCATCATCCTGAGCTTGTGGCGACTGGTTGTTCAAATCTATCTGACCTGCTTCAAAAGCTTCAGACCAAGCATGAAACTGGTTCCCCAAAACGGCATCAACGTCTGGACCCAATCGGGTTTTGAATCCCAGCTTGTGAATGTCACCTGTGGCGCGATCTGTAAAATACTCTTCAACCACTGCATAGGGCGTGCCTTGCGCGGTTCTCCTGTAGCCATCGATGGCACATATGGCGATCATGTCCCTGACCGGGACGCCAATGGTGTCGGTGCCCGCTGGAATCGGACTGCTGCCAATTTGATCCACTTTTTCACCTTGCCAATACAGACCCGATCCAGCTGTGGTGGCAGGCGACATGTATTCATAAACACCGCCATTGACCACAACATCAAATTGACCTGGAACCAAATCACCCCCATCCAAGACCACATCGATGGTGGGATCATAAAATTCCATGTCGAGGTTGACGTTTTCATAGGTCACATCGATCATGACGTACTGGTTGGTCTCGGGAGGGACGGGGTCGGTGTAGTGTTTCGACAGCACCAGACCGGTGTCCATGTCGGCAATGTGGGCACCATGGATCACCATGTCACTGGTGTTGGTACCGAATTCAATGCCAAACAACGGTGCGCTGAAAGCCTCGGGTGTTTTTCCGATGATGTCAAAGTTTTCAAGCAAGTAGTGTGAAGTGTATTCCATGGCTGAACCCGCCCGAACCTCCCATGCCAAAAAGTTTTTGAAATGGCTGTGGACATCATGTTGTTGATTGGGGTTGGCTTTGACCACGAACAATCCGACTGTTGATGCGTAACTTTCGTTGTCAGCAAAAGACAAAATCGGCGCATCATCCACACCCGTGTCACCCGTTAAAGGCAACGCCTCTGGCAACATGAATACCGAACCTGGAAACGGCAGCATACCTGTTCCTCGGTGCAGATAAACAAAACCATGATTGACACTGGCTGCGATGTTACCCACGCTTCGCACCATGCGGCCTTGGAACCAAAAACCATCACCTGTCCGGCCCATGTCAAACAATTCTCGGTCGTTACCATTCTTGGGATTGAATGCGCTGTTGCCCTCTGCTTTGATGGCCAGGTTGTGGGTCCAACTGCCCACTTCATTGCCGGTTTCTGCGACAAAACCAGAGCCAAAGGTGTCAAACGACACGTTGTTGTGAAAAGTCGCGTTGCTGTCATGGTGGACATACCCCCAACCAGGTGAGCCAAAAACCGCATTGCCAATCGCCAAGGCCGGTGCCTCAGGGTCATCAACGCCCTTGCGATGGAGGTGAAAAGCATACCTGCCACGGACGTTGCTGGTGCTGCTGATGGGATTGAAATCCACCGCTTCTCTGGATAAAAATGACTTGTCTGTGCGACCCAATTGCCAAAATGAAACGTACCGGACATCAACTGACCCATCCAACATGAACATCACATGACCCCGGCGGTGGGTGGGGGTTTGGCTGGGGTTTTCTGTGGCAATCGTGACGTTCCGGGTCATGTTGGCCACCGAAGCTTTCAAATCACTTCTGGGTGTCAAATGATCGTACTGCAATGTCTCGTTCAAAGTGATCACCTGGCCATTGATGCCCGCAATGGTCACCACTTCATCTTGGGTGCCATGGTAGCGCACGGCCGAAATGGCATTGTCCCATTTCCAACCAGAATACTTGGTTCCTGTGACCACCAAGGTGTCTCCCACTTGCCAGTTCAATGGTACAGAAGCCATGGTCAATTCCTGCTGTCCCTGTAATGGATCTGATGCCACTTTCAAATGCGGTGTTTTGGTCGCACCATGCATCAACACATCACCGCTTGCCAACACACCTCTGCCCATCAACTGGGGGTCTTTGGTGACATCAATGTCTCCCAAATCCCGAATCAAGATGTCAACCGAAACGTGACTGGGGATGGGTTGATTGGGGGTCCCGATACTCAAATACCCCCCTTGGTCAACCAACAAGGTATCCAGCACCAATCGACTGGACTGACTGCGCGAAAACTTCATGGCTCCTTCAATGCGCAATGCCGTGATGGCCACCGGGCTGATTTGATCATACTCAATAACCACACCAGCAGGGATCAGCACCCAAGCATCGGCATCGGGCACTTCACCGCCAGACCAACTGTTGGCGTCAAACCACGACCCATCTGCAACCGCGGTGTGGGTGATGTCACCCGGATCAATCAAGCCACGCAAAGCATGGTTGTGTTCATGGGGCATCGCCCAGGCAGCTGGCATCACCAGCCAAAGTGTCAATAAACACAGTAATTTTTTCATTTCATTCACCTCTCCTTATCATTGTAATCAACCCGCCATGCCTTTGTGTGAAGGCCCTCTCAAATTGAATGACAAAACTTGCCAAGGACATGAATGGGCTTGCGGCCCGCTTATTTTTTACCCTCTGATAACCACAATCTGTTCAACAAAATCAGGTTTGAAATTGACTCACATAAAAGGCAGCAGCCAACCACTGTTCTTTTTGTATTCGCTCCATTCCGGATAGCGAGACAAACTGTGCTCTTTTGCCACCATGTTGGGAACGAACACCCCAAGCCATATGGCGATCAAAATGACGGCTGCCAAAGGGTGCCAAACCAACAGGCCAAAAGCGCCATATATCATGATTTCGCCGAGGTAGTTGGGGTGGCGAATCCGGCGATGGATGCCGGTGGTGATCAAGCCTTTTTGATGCCGCAGGGTGTAATGCTTTTGGGCATCAGCAGCGATCATGATGACGCAGCCCAGCAAACACAATGTGATGCACAAGGCATACCACTGGACTTCAGGTAAAGGGTAAACAGGTGATTCTGATGTACTGATCAACAACCAAGCCATCACCCAATACCAAAACAAAACGCCAAAGAAAGCGACCAAACCCGCTGGAATGGTTACTTTTCTTTGCCAACTGGCATCAGGGAAGTTGACGTCTTTGATCAGCCAAACCAAACCATAACCACCGTGTAACGCCAAGTAAACCCAAGCTGCCATGCTGTTGTTTTGATACAACCACATCAACAAGCCAATGAAGACAAAGGTTCCTGCTTTTTGGAAATTAATCACCCAAGCCAGTTTCCACGGTTTGGGTCCACCGATGAAATCCGATGTCAAATGGTCAGCCCATTGCTTGAGCTTGAGGAACACTTTTTTCATGCCTTCAGTATAGCTTCTTCAGCGCATCAGCGTGGTAGGGCAACATCTGATCGTAGTGCTGATTTTTCAACTTATCGACCCACTCGGGATCTTGCAACAAACAACGGCCCACAGCGACCAAGTCGTAATCACCCTTGGCCAAACTCTCATTGATGCGCTCAAACTGTTCTGTCGCGACTGCGCTCTGGTTGACCATGCCACGTTTTTCTTCGTCGACAAAACCGCCTGCCAGGCCCACGCTGCCAACCGTGATGGTGGGTTTGCCTGTGAGTTTTTTGGTCCATCCGGCCAGGTTCAAAGTCGATTCAGAAAATTCAGCTTCCCAAAAACGGCGTGTGGAACAATGAAACACATCAACACCGGCATCCACCAAAGGATGCAAAAACGCCGCCAAGGCTTTTGGCTTGTCTGCCAACTTGGCATCGTAGTTTTGCAGCTTCCATTGAGAAAAACGCAGCAAAACGGGAAAGTCTTTGCCTGTGGCACGCTTGATTTGCTCAATGATTTCACAAGCAAACAAGGTCCTTTGAACCCGATCACCACCGTATCGGTCTTTGCGCAGGTTGGTGCCGTCCCAAAAAAATTGGTCGAGCAAATAGCCGTGGGCACCATGCAATTCAACGCCATCAAAACCCAAAGATTGGGCTTGGACAGCAGCGTCAACAAAGGCCTGTTGTACCGCATCAATGTCGCTCTGTTTCATGGCCACGCCATTTTCTTTGTTGGGCGAAAGCAAACCTGATGGGCTGTAAGCGGGTACCGATGGATCAGGCTGCAAACAATCTTTGCGCACACCGCCCACATGCCAAAGTTGTGGCATGATTTTGCCACCGACTTGGTGCACCGCTTGAACCACTTTTTGCCAGCCAGCCAAGGCAGCCTCACCATGAAAGAAAGGCACATCTGGGTAACCGTTGGCTGCGGAGTGCCCCACACAAGTGCCTTCTGTGATGATCAGCCCGACACCGTGCATTGCACGCCTCTGGTAGTAATCGGCACTGGCTTGGTTGGGCACATGGCCCGGGGAAAAACTGCGGGTCATCGGCGCCATCACGATGCGATTGGGCAAATTCAATTCGCCACATTGGAAAGGTTTAAATATCTGTTGGTTCATTCATTACACTCAATTGATTATGCCAGCCACCATGGCCAAACCCAAAATGCTCAGCATCCAAGTCACCAGGCGGTGTACGGTGGCCAAGGTGATTTTTTCAAGCCATTGACGTCCCAGGTAGGCACCCAAAAAAGCAGCCAAAGTGGTGACGGTCATCAAACCCACATCCAGCACCACGTCGCTGTCGAAGAAATGCCAGCCATAAACCGCTGTTCTGACCACATCGATGGCCACAGCGATCACCACACCGGTGGCGATGAAGGCTTGTTTATTGAGGTCTGTGGCCATCAAAAACAAGCTGCGAAAGGCTCCTTGATGACCCGATAAGCCGCCAAAAAAACCACTGATGGCACCACCCAAGGGCATCCAAGAGGCTTGTATTTTCATTTGCTTGAACCCAGGCCAATGTTTGATTGCGACCATCAGCAACAACAACAAACCCATACACATCCCCAGCGGCTTGACCGAAAACTGGAACCCCAACCATTGGTATTCGAACCAAGTCGAGGCTTCAGCCAAAGTCACCATCAACCAAGCACCGACAAAAGCAAAGGGCAAAGCAGTGACTGCAAAACGCCAAAAAACAGCCCCACTGATGTGTCGACCCATCAACCCCAATTTAAACAAGTTGTTGAGCATGTGCACGACCGCGGTGATGGCCATGGCCGATGGCAAGTCAAAAAACAAAGCCATCACAGGAAACAACAACGTACCCAAGCCAAAACCTGAAATCAGGGTCAAGCCAGAAGCCAACAGTGCGGTCAAAGGGATAAAAACAAATTCCATGACTGGGTGTTTTTAAAAAAGCACATGCTATCACAATCTCAAGCCCCCAACTGTATAATATGTGCCAAATTGAAAACCAACCTGTTCATGAAAAAATACGCCATTTTGTTGATGGTACTGGCTTTATCAGCCTGCCAAAACAAACGCCACAACATCGATGAGGACGTCAGGCAACCATCCAGCCATGACCAATCCGTGATCGACGTCACCCCGATGTTGCCCGCAGCGGTGACCGCCCTGATTGATGCCGCAGAACAAGACAAAGCCAATGGCGATTATGATTTGGCCGTGGTCAAGTTGGAACGTGCCTTGCGCATCGCACCTCAATCACCTCTGGTACAACAGCACTTGGCTGAAATGCAATTGGCCATGGGTGATTATGATTTGGCTCTGTTGTGGTCCCAAAAAGTGGTTGATCATGGCCCCCAGTTTGGTCGCTTGTGTGAACGCGCTCGCCGCACCTTGGCTTTGGCCGCCGAAATGCTGAATCAACCGGACAAACAAGCAGGTGCATTACAAGCCATTGAAGCCTGCGTTCAAAAACAGCAGCCGAGATTTTGAAAACACTGACGATAGAATCTGTGTTGGGCGCAGGGGGTGTTTTTGCCCAAGCTTTGCCTCATTTCCAAGCGCGGCCGCAACAAATCGAACTCTCAGAAGCCATCAGCAGTTGCATTGATGAGCAAGGCATTTTGATAGCCGAAGCCGGAACCGGAACTGGAAAAACCTTCGCCTATTTGTTGCCTGCTTTGCTGTCAGGGAAAAAAATCACGGTCTCAACCGGCACCAAGACACTTCAAGACCAACTGTTCAATAAAGACATACCCAAGATTCTGGAGCTGCTCAACATTGACCCCAAAGTGAGGCTGCTGAAAGGGCGCAACAATTACCTGTGCTTGGACCGCTACCACAAAGCCACATTCAAGCCGATCAGCAAATACCCAGCCAACAAAGCTTTGTTCCGCACCTTGCAACAGTGGATTTACAGCAGCTCTCGCGGTGAAATCAGTGAGTTGTCAGACTGGTTAGAAGACCGCATGGTCATTCCGCACATCACATCAACGGCTGAAAACTGCCTGGGGAGCGACTGTCCCCATTACCAGGATTGCTTTGTTTACAAAGCGAGGCGGAAAGCCCAGGAGGCCGACTTGCTGGTCATCAACCACCACCTTTTGTTTGCTGACATGGCAATCAAGCAAGGCGGTTTTGGTGAGCTGCTCCCAAAAACAGATGTCATGGTGCTTGATGAGGCACACCAAGTTCCCGAAATTGCCGGTCGGTTTTTCACCATGAGTTTTTCATCAAGGCAAATCACCGACTTGCTCAATGACATCGCCAATGAAGCCGGCCAAGTGGAAGGCGCTTTTGCCGCCATCAGTGACCCCCACGAGGCATTGAAACACGCCACCCGAGACATGATGTTGGCCATCAGCCATCACCAGGGCAAAGGCAACGTCAGCCAATTGATGCAGCAGGCCCAGATTGACCAAGCATTTGAATTGTGGATACATCAACAAGGGCTGTTGACCATGGCTCTGGAAACCATTGCAGTGCAAAGTGTCGGCTTGCAACAAGTGTATACACGCCTGTGTGATGTCGGTGTTTTGCTCAATGACATCATGAATCAAAGCGATGCCAGCAGTGTTTATTGGTACGACGTCAGAGACAAGTATTTTGCCCTGCACAAATCACCCATAGATGTGGCCGAATCCTTACAAGAGTCACGCCGTGTGATGGAAACCGCTTGGGTTTTGACATCGGCGACGTTAACGGTCAACCAATCCTTCGAACACTTTCAGCACCAAACAGGCTTCGCACCTGCCCAAACCATGATGTTGGACAGCCCCTTTGATTACCAGAAACAAGCTTTGATGCTGTTGCCATCGGCGTTACCTGAGCCCAATGATGGCCGATTCAGTCAAGCCATGCTGAGCTACATTTTGCCCCTGGTTCATGCCGCCAGCGGCGGTGTCTTCTGCTTGTTCACTTCACACTGGGCCTTACAAAATGCGGCCCGTTTTTTTCAAGACAAAACCGATCGGCCCTTGTTTGTTCAAGGCCAAGGCAACCGCAATGATTTGTTGGACCAATTCCGCGAAGCCGGTAATGGCTTGTTGCTCGGGGCCGCCAGTTTTTGGGAAGGTGTGGATGTCTCTGGTCAAGGCTTGAGCTTGGTGATCATTGACAAACTGCCTTTTGCCCACCCAGATGACCCAATTTTGAAGGCCAAAATAGAGCACATCAACAAAAACGGCGGCAATGCCTTCGCACAACATCAAATTCCCAAAGCCATCATCGCCTTGAAACAGGGTGCAGGGCGTCTGATTAGAGGGGAACACGACCGCGGGGTTTTGGTGATTTGCGACAAACGGATCACCACCAAAGGCTATGGCAAACAATTCCTGAAGTCACTGCCTGATTTCAAACGAACCGACCAGCTCGG
>JAUHZH010000382.1 GCA_030426065.1 Gammaproteobacteria bacterium | reverse complement strand
GAACAAAGCCGCGGCCAATGGATAAACCGCAAAAGCGACCACGAAAGCCGAAACACCACCATAGGTCAACAAACCACAGGCCAACACAATGGCCAAGGCCGCATGATTGGGACCCAAAGCGGCGATGATTTTTTGTGCGATGGCTTTGGCTGAACCGGAGTCCTCCATCAGCTTACCAAAGATGGCGCCCAGTAAAAATATAGGGAAATATTTGATCGCAAATGAACCCATGCCAGACATGAACACTTGGGTGTATATGCCCATCATTTGCCCACCTTCGCCTGACAGCACCACAGCCAGCATGGCCAAAACCGGGGCCAAGATGATCACTGAGACCCCTCGATAGGCCAAATACATCAACAACATCAAAGACAAGAGGATGGCAAATACGCCCATAACATTGGCTCCAACAAGGGGTGGTTCTGATTTAAATAATATTGTCTTTGTTTATGATTGTGACTCAATCAAGACCGCATCTGCGACCAGTTCATAACTGACGGACTTCAAACCGGTGGCACCTTCTGACTGGTAATGCTCGATTTGTTCTTTGCTCAGTGTTTTTCTAACCAATTGTCCATAAACAGACGCTTTTCCTTTGGCGTCTTTGGGAATCAAAAAGGCGTGGTTATTAAAATCGACTCGGGCAAACACTTCACCGTCAGTTAAAATCATCCAACAACCTTTTTTCTGGCACACTTGTGTGATCTGACCGGTGAACACTTTCTTACCCTCAAGGTGACCTTCTGGGTTTTGCAAAATACCTGCCAAATCAAAGTAGGCTTGTTTTGTTCTGGGCCATTGAACGCCATAAACCAAGCCGTTTCCAAAGCGTTCCGTCACCACTGGCCCTTCGGATTTGGCCTGCTCTGCTGGCGTGTGGCCGCCATGGATTTCATGGTAGAGTTTTTGCGCTGATACCAGGGCTGCTATGACATCATCGGCATGTGTTTTGGGTGTCACTTCTTCAAAATGCTTAACCACATTACCATCTGGGTCAATCACAAACGTTTGACGTTTGGCATAAGACAACATGCCGACACCGCCAACCACGCCATAAGCTTTGGACATGACTTTGTCTTCATCCACCAACAAGTCAAACGGCAACTTGTATTTGTCTTTGAATGCTTGGTGAGATTCACCATCATCCATAGAAACGCCCAAAAGATTGGCCTGTAATGATTTGATTTTGCTGAACTTATCTTTGAACTCATTGGCTTCAATGGTGCAACCTGGGGTGTCGTCTTTGGGGTAAAAATAAACCACCAACCATTGGCCTTTGTAATCACTGAGTTGGTGTGTTTTGCCACTTTGGTCCAATCGTTTGAAATCAGGGGCCAAAGCACCTTTCATGTTGGCCCAAGAAGCGAAGGACAAGCCAAGCAAAACCAAAACAATAATTTTCTTCATGTTTGCAATCCGTGGATAAAATCACTATTCTATCAGACCGCAAAAACAAACATCACATGTATCAAAAAATATTACCCGATCAAGCAAAAGTCTTGATTGATGCACAAACCATAGATCAAGCCACTTCACAATTGGCCGACCGCATCAATGCCGATTACCAGGACCTGCCCGTTGTGTTTTTGACCATCATGAACGGTGGCATGATTTTTGCTGCCGATCTGGCCAAAAAGCTCAACCTCGACATGGAAATGGACTATTTGCAATTGTCCCGCTACGGACAAGCCACCAGCGGTGGCCAACTGGTCTGGAAATACCAACCTGAAGTGGATTTAAAGGACCGTCACATCATCCTCTGCGATGACATTTATGATGAAGGTCATACATTGGCTGCAGCCCATGCCTGGTGTCTGGAAAGAGGGGCAGCCTCTGCCAAATCTGCCGTACTGGTACATAAAGAACATGACCGTGGCTACGCCAGTTACCAGGCCGATTACATCGCGCTGCATGTCCCAGATCACTTCATTTTTGGGTACGGCATGGATTTGTCTGAAAAACTGCGCCAATTACCGGAAATTTATTACATCCCATGATCGATCAAACCATCACAAAACGACTGGAACAAGTGAGACAAAGGGCCCATGCGCCCTACTCTCAGTTCAAAGTGGGTGCGTTGGTGGTTGATGAAAAGGGTCGTCACCATGTGGGTTGTAATGTAGAAAATGCCGCCTATCCATCTGGCTGCTGTGCAGAACAAAGTGCCGTTTCACAAATGGTGGTCAATGGTGGTACACAAATACAAACCATCTACATCAAAGGCAGCAGTGAAATCGCTTGTCCACCATGCGGTCAATGCCGTCAAATCATCGCTGAATTGGGCCGCCCTGAAACAGAAGTCATCATGCTGGATGCGCAAGACCAGGCCACACGTTGTCTGCTCAAAGACTTGTTACCCAGCCACTTTGATCCCAGTTATTTAGCCACTGGAAAGTCAGAAAAATAGCGATCAAGTGTCGCTGGCATCATTCTGTTCAACAAGCCTTGGCTGTGGTTTTTCCAAATCAAACCACCGCTCTCCCAATCGAACAATAGGACTTGTGAATGGGGTGATCCGTATGGCATGGCTGTGGTCATGTAAGCACCGCCACTGATGCCATTGGAGCCCACACTGGACACCATGGTGACGCCCAAACTTTTGACCAATGACACCCTGGGGTGACTGACTTGAACAAAA
>JAUHZH010000381.1 GCA_030426065.1 Gammaproteobacteria bacterium | reverse complement strand
CATAGGCTTGACCGACTTGAGCCTGCGTTAAAATACCGAGTAAGGGCAGTGTGGCCAGCGGTATCAATGAACTGACTGGAATGGGCAGCCATTCAGTGATCCACAAACAGGCTGTGACGGCGGTGATGGTCAGGGTCAACCATTGCCCATGGTCCATCCAACCTGTGCTTTTCAGAAGCAACAAGACAACAGCTAAGGTGCTGAAAATAAACAGCCTTTTGTGGAAAGGGTGAAAGACAATACGTTTGCGTATGTTCATACTCGGATATTTAATGTAATTTTAATATTTGTGCTTGTAATTTTACCGCAATAAAAATTAAGATGTTGGGTGTTATTAACTTGGGGACAATGAATGAAACTGAAAAAAATCCTGACACTTTCCTCTGTCTTGGTGCTGCTACAAGCCTGTAGTGGCAGCGGCAATTCGCCCAGTGCCGTCAGTGCGCCACCGGCCACCAACCCAGATGGATCTGTGGTCACCAACGTCATCACAGCCATATTTGAACCGGCAGCTGGAGACCCAAACAAAGTACCTGTGCCAACCAATTTATTTTTCTCAGGCACCACCGATTTGACTTTAAACATTCCTGTGGCTGACCCCACCAACTATTCAGACCCATTGGTTTCTCTGAATGGTTTGGACGGTTTCAGTACCACATCCCCTTGGGCCACCAATTTTTCTGAGCCCATGGCACCTGCCACTGTGAACCCAGCCACTGTGCGCTTGTTCCAGGTGACTTTGGACCAACCAGGTGGCGCAGTGATCTCTGTCGATGCCCAGTTGGTATTCGGTGTTGATTATGTCGCCGTGGCCAATGGCGCCAGTGTCAATGTGGTGTTCACACGACCCTTGCAAGAAATGACTACATACATGGCGGTCTTGACCAATGGCATCACGGACGCTGATGGCAATGCCGCAACACCTGACCAACAGTATTTCTTGGCCAAACGCACCGAACCATTGATCGATGCGGCGGGTAACAGCACAGACCCATTGATCAACAACGCCACAGCCCAAGCGTTGGAGCCTTTGCGTCGGTTGACCAATGCCCAGGAAGCCGCTGCGGCTTCACAAGGCATCAATCCAGATGACATCATCCTGTCTTGGACAGCCACCACACAATCCATCACCCCTGTATTGGGAACGGCCGCCGCCATGGCTGGTCCGGGCACCACGGTGATTGGACCATCAGGTGCTGACACCTCTTTGATTGGTGGCGCCGGTTTGGCCGACATTTACATCGGTACCATGACCACACCTTATTACTTAGAAGCCCCCTCAGCGAGTAACCCAACAGCAGCCTTGACCGGACGTTGGGAAGCAGCACCGGGTGCTTATGCACCGCCATTCGATGCTTTTGGCCTGGACCCAACTTCAACGCACTTGACGGTTTACAACCGCGTGCCTGTGGCAAAATCCATTGAAAACATCCCAGTCTTGATGACCGTGCCAAACCGCAACACCGGTTTGAGCCAGCCCAGTGAAGGCTGGCCTGTGGTGATTTTCCAACACGGCATCACCCAAGACCGAACCAACTTATTGGCCATTGCCGACACCATGGCTTCTTTGGGTTATGTGGTTGTGGGAATTGATTTGCCTCTGCATGGCATCACAGATCCTGCCAACCCGCTTTACATCGAAAACTCTCCATTCGCTTTGGCTTCAAATGAGCGTACATTTGACATGGACTTGAACCAAGACGGTGTCATAGACGGTTCAGCGGCTCATTTCATCAATTTAGCCAACTTGTTGGTTTCTCGTGACAACCTACGCCAAGGTGTGGTTGATTTGATGACCTTAAGTCACAGCATTCCAATGATGGATATTGATATGGATGGCAACCCAGATTTGAACGGCGCCAATGTATCCTTCTCTGGTTTGTCATTGGGAGCCATGACAGGCACCACTTACTTGGCTTTGAATCCTCCAGTGCAAAGTGGCTTTTTGTCAGCACCGGGCGGCGGCATTGCCAACTTCTTGATTGCATCACCCGCTTTTGGCCCAGCCATTTTGGAAGGGTTGGCTTCATTGGGCATTTTCCCAGGTACAGCAGATTTCAACCTGTTTTTGCTGGCCACTCAAACCGCCATTGACTCAGGTGACCCCATCAACTTTGGCGCCATGGCTGCAGCCAACCACAATGTGTTGGTTCATGAAATTTATGGCGACCAGGTCATTCCAAACGCAGTGGCCAATGCACCGCTGTCTGGCACCGAACCACTTTTGACTGTCATGGGTGTGACCCAGTATTCTGAATCTGCCTTTGATCCTGCGGGATTGGATGCGGTGGTTAAGTTCACCGTTGGCGAGCACAGCAGCTTGTTGAACCCTGCCAATTTCCCTGCCACCACTGTTGAAATGCAAACACAGTTGGCGGCTTGGGTGCTGTCAGGTGGTACCACATTGAACATCACCAACACTGACGTGATTGAATGAGGAGGCCGAAAATGAAAACAGTTAAACAAAACAAAGGAGCCAAAATGTCTGCCAAATCATTGAAAATGAATAGACTCAAAGCAGCCATGCTGATGGTGGCATTGGGCGCATCCACTGCACCCATGGCCAAGACCTGGAGTGACGGTGATTGGAGTTTGAGCATTGACACCACATTGTCCTACGGCGCCTCCTGGCGTACCGAAGAACGTGATGACC
>JAUHZH010000380.1 GCA_030426065.1 Gammaproteobacteria bacterium | reverse complement strand
CAACACCGCTTACGGTGTCGACCCCACATATGAGATCGCCAACACCAATGCCGTCCCTGACATGCGCGAAGCCAGAACGGGTTCTATTAATGGGTTGGAAAGCGGTCTGTCCGGCGGAGAAGTATTGGTACTGCTCTATTGGGATGGCCAAAGCGATTTGATGAGCGATTTGGACTATGTCTTGTGGGGAGACAAAGTAGAAGCTGTTGACAAAACGGCTGTGGCCATAGACGGACCAGATCCTGACAGCACCACCAGCACCTATGCCAACGACACCAGCATCGCCAATCAGGCTGTGATTGACACCAGCCAGCACGCCGGTGGGATGTCGTGGCAAAGAAGTGACATGAATGAGGGGATGGAAGTCACCACAGGTGGCAACGGCATCACAGGTAACGACGAAACTTCTGAAGATTGGAATAACACCTTTTTTGAAGGCACGCCCACACCCAATGCCGCTGCTGGTAACCCACCCGCCCCACAAATCATCATCAATGAAGTGGATGCCGTGGGTTCAGCAGAATTCATCGAACTCAAAGGTTCTCCCAATGCCAGCACCAATGGGGTCTCATTGGTGATGTACGATGGTGACACTGATCAAGTTTATGCAGCCCATGATTTGTCTGGTTTGACGTTGTCTGGCGATGGCTACCTGTTAATCGGCGACGCCAGTTTGACACCAGACCTGACCTTGGCCATGAACAGCTTGCAAGATGGCGCCGATGCCGTGGCAATTTATTACGCCGACATAAACAACTTCCCTGTGGGTACCAGCATCAGTCAAGTGGATTTGATGGATGCCCTGGTTTATGACTCGGGACAAGCCATAGATGCGGGTTTGCTGGCACTGATGAACAACGGTCAAGCCCAAGTCAACGAGAACGCCAATGGACAAGCTGCCAATGAATCTTTGTCACGCTGTCCCAATGGCTCTGGCGGTCCCTTGAACAGCGACACTTACCAAGCTGTGGATCCCACACCGGGTTTGATCAACAACTTGTGTCCAATTGGTGATTACTATGCCACTGCCGATGACACCAATGCAACCACGTTGCGCAACACCTTGCATGACATCATCGATGATCACAATGTGGGCGATTACACCGGCGGCAGCACCTTTGATACTTGGGAAATGCTGTCGTTTGCTGATGAAGATCCCACAGATCCGACAAAGGTTTGGATGGTGTATAAAAACAACTCGTACACTTACCAAGGCGGTGGACAGCAAGCTTATAACCGTGAACACTCCTGGCCACAGTCCTATGGTTTCAGTTCAGGGGCTTTAGGCACCAACAATGCCGCTCGTACCGATGGTCACCATTTGATGATGTCGGACGTGACTTACAACGGCAACCGGGGTAATTTGTATTTTGACAATTGCCTTTCCGGATGCACAGAAGATGTCACCACGGCCAACCACGGCCAAGGGGGACCTGGCATCACCAACAAATACGACAACAACTCATACGAGGTCTGGGACTTCAGAAAAGGCGACATTGCCCGTGCCATGTTCTATATGGATGTCCGCTATGCAGGTGATGTCAGTGGTGAGGTGGACTTACAACTGACAGACAATGCGGCACAAATCCAAACAGGCGATCCGTTCATGGGCCTGTTGTCTGTTCTGCTGGAGTGGCATGATGCCGACCCAGTCGACGACATTGAACGCGAACGCAACGAACGCATTTACTCTTTTCAAGCCAACCGCAACCCATTCATTGACCACCCTGAATGGGTAGAATGTATCTTCGTTCCCGGTGGCACCTGCGCCACTTCAAGCAATGATTTGATCTTTGCTGACGGCTTCGAATAAAAGAAACAACAGCACAGGGGCTGAATTTTCAGCCCCCAATCTGTTTTGAGCATCCCTGTATTTTTGGGTGACATTGGCGTACAATCTGTGTTTTTCACACATTGATCACATATGCCCAGCATCAAAGACCGTTTCAGAGGCTTTCTACCCGTCGTTGTCGACGTTGAAACCGGTGGATTCAATAAAGAAACCGATGCCTTGTTGGAAATTGCGGCAGTGATCATTGATATGGATGACTATGGCAACCTGGTCAAAGGAGAAACCATCAATGCCTATGTCGAACCGTTCGAAGGTGCCAACATCGATCCCAAGGCATTGGAAGTGACTGGCATTGACTTGAACCATCCCTTGCGCATGGCAATGAATGAAAATGCCGCCTTAGGAAAAATTTTCACCCCGATTCGCAAGAAAATCAAAGAAACAGGATGCACCCGTGCCATTTTGGTGGGTCACAATGCCCATTTTGATTTGGGTTTTGTCCACGCGGCTGCAGACCGAGCGGGCATCAAACGCAACCCATTTCACCCTTTCAGTTGTTTTGACACCGTCACTTTGGCGGCATTGGCCTATGGCCAAACGGTGTTGGCCAGGGCCATCAAGGCCGCCGGCATAGAGTGGTCGGCAGAACAAGCCCACTCTGCTTTGTATGACACCGAAAAAACCGCTGAATTGTTTTGCGCCATTTTCAACAAAGCCAATCGCCAAAACATGTACCAAGCCAACTGATTTAAGTCAGTCAGTCAGTCAGCCAATAAACACCGGGTTTGGCCAAATGCTTTTCAATTTTGGGTGAATAATGTGTTTCTAAATTGGGCCGTTGCATCTTCAAGGTGGGCGTCAC
>JAUHZH010000379.1 GCA_030426065.1 Gammaproteobacteria bacterium | reverse complement strand
AATGCACCGACAATGGAGCCCATGCTGGTGCCAGCAATGTAATCAATGGGGATGTTCAATTCCTCAATCACCTTCAAGACGCCAATGTGGGCCACACCGCGGGCACCACCGCCACCCAAAACCAAACCTATTTTCTCTCTGGCTGAAGCTTCTACAGTCACCAGCAACACCAGAAAAACCCACCACTTTTTCACGCTTCACTTCCTGCGAATCTATCCGTGACCTTGATTAAGGCATCGGTGATGGCTGGCTCAAAGGCCGAGTGCCCGGCATCGGACACCACTTGAAATTCAGCCTCAGGGAAAGCCTGGTGTAATTCAAAAGCCGTTTCCATCGGACAGACCACATCATACCGACCCTGAATGATGACCGTTGGGATGTGCCTGATGATGTCGATGTGATCGAGCAACTGATTTTCAGACCCAAAAAAACCTATGTTCATGAAATAATGATTCTCAATCCGGGCAAAAGCCAGGGCAAACTCAGGGTCAGCAGTGGCTTCGATGTGTTCCAGATCAGGATACAAATGACAAGTCGACCCTTCCCACACCGACCATCGTTTGGCGGCTTCCAGTCGCAAAGTTTCATCATCTGACAACAAACGCTTTTGGTAGGCCGCCATCATGTCGCCACGTTCAGCTTCTGGAATGAAATCACGGTAAGGTGCCCAGGCATCAGGAAACAAACGGCTGGCACCTTCTTGGTAAAACCACTTGAGTTCCTTGTCACGCAACAGAAAAATCCCACGCAACACCAATTCAGAAACCCGATTCGGGTGTTTTTGTGCGTATGCCAAAGCCAAGGTGCTGCCCCACGAACCACCAAACACTTGCCACTGTTCGATGTTCAAGTGTGCACGAATTCGTTCCATGTCAGCCACCAAGTCCCAAGTGGTGTTTTCTTCAAGACAGGCATGGGGCGTGCTTTTGCCACAGCCGCGTTGGTCGAACTGAACGATCAAATATTTTTCTGGATCAAAAAATCCTCGGGTCGCTGCAGATACACCGCCACCCGGTCCACCATGAACGAAAACCACAGGCTTGCCTGCTGGGTTGCCAGAAGTTTCCCAGTAAATCGTGTGGACATTTGATACAGACATCTTGCCAGAGGACAGTACATGTTCAACTTGATATAAAGATTTCATAAGGACTTGGATGATTTATAATGTTGTGATTTTACCCCATCAGAACCGCCACATGAACCCAAGACCCAGACAAAGCGCCATCGGACCTGCAACATGGGTGGCCGCGGCATTCATCGGTCCAGGCACCGTCACCACCTGCACTTTGGCCGGTGCCAATTTTGGTTTTGCCTTGTTGTGGGCTTTGTTGTTTTCGGTGTTGGCGTGCATGGTCTTACAAGAAATGGCGGCACGATTGGGCGTGGTCAGTGGCAAAGGGTTGACTGATAATTTGCGCGAACAATTGACGCAACCAAGTGCCAGGTATTCGGCTTTTGCCTTGGTGGCTTTGGGCATACTGATTGGCAATGCAGCTTATGAAGGCGGCAACATCGCTGGGGCGGCTCTGGGCTTGGATGCCATCTGGCCCGAGCAAGATTGGCCATGGCCTTTGTTGATTGCGGGTCTGGCAGCACCCATCATTGCCTTGGGGCGATTCAAGCTCATCACCGCCGTGATGATGGTTTTGGTTTTTATGATGAGCTTGGCTTTCATCGGTACATTCATCATGGTGGGTGTTGATTTTGATGCCCTGATCCAAGGGTTCGTGCCTTCTTTGCCTGATGGTGCCCTATTGACGGTCGTGGCTTTGATCGGCACCACCGTTGTGCCTTACAACCTGTTTTTACATGCTTCCGCAGCCAAGCAACAATGGCAAGGTGCTGACAACCTCGATCATGCCATTCATCAGTCTCGCAAAGACGTGGTGATATCAATAGGCATCGGCGGACTGGTTTCTTTGGCCATCGTGGCGACAGCTGCAGCGGCATTCTTTCAACAAGCCATCAGCGTCAGCAATGCCGCTGACATGGCCAAACAACTGACGCCTTTATTCGGTGAACAAGCCCAATGGTTGATGGGCATCGGATTGTTTGCGGCGGGATTGTCTTCTGCCATCACGGCACCGTTGGCAGCCCGTTTTGCCATTTCTGGCATGTGGAAAAACGCCCCCAAATGGTTTGAGGAAGTCTTGCCCATGGTGGTGTTGATTTGCGGTGTTGGTCTGGCCATGTCTGGTTACAAACCGATTCAGATCATTTGGTTCGCACAAGTGGCCAATGGTTTGTTGTTGCCATTGATGGCCGTGTTCTTGTTGCTGCTGATGAACCGCACGTCCTTGTTGGGCCGTTACAAGAACACCACAGTTCATAACATCGCGGGTGTGGTTGTGGTGATGATCACTTTGCTGCTCAGTGCCAAATCACTGTGGTCGGCATTCACCTGATGCCCATATCCATTGACATCAACTGTGACTTGGGCGAATTTGACTCATTAGACCACACGCCGCCTGATGCAGCCATCATGCCCTACATTTCATCATGCAACATCGCTTGTGGCGGCCATGTGGGCAACAAAAAAACAGTTTCATGGTGCGTGGCATTGGCCCAACAGCACGACGTGGCCATTGGTGCCCATCCCAGTTACCCAGACCGGGCACATTTTGGTCGCCAAATCATCGACATCAGCCCACAAGCATTGATTGACTC
>JAUHZH010000378.1 GCA_030426065.1 Gammaproteobacteria bacterium | reverse complement strand
GAATCCAAGTGGTATAAAACTTGGGAAGAAAACGGATATTTCAAACCCAACACCGAAGGTGAAGAAGCCTATTGCATCATGATTCCACCACCAAATGTGACTGGTACTTTGCACATGGGTCATGCGTTTCAGGACACCATCATGGACACCTTGATTCGCTATCACCGCATGCAAGGCAAAAACACCTTGTGGCAACCAGGTACCGATCATGCGGGTATTGCCACACAAATGGTGGTCGAACGTCAACTGAACGCCAAAGGCACCTCAAGGGTTGAGCTGGGTCGTGAGCAGTTTGTTGAAAAAGTCTGGAAGTGGAAAGAACAATCAGGCAACACCATCACGCAACAATTGCGTCGCATGGGCGCCTCTCCCGATTGGTCAAGACAACGTTTCACCATGGACGAAGGTTTGTCTGATGCGGTACTGAAAGTGTTTGTTGATTTGTATGAAGAAGGTTTGATCTATCGTGGTCAACGCTTGGTCAACTGGGACCCTACCTTAAATACAGCATTGAGTGATCTGGAAGTTGAATCCATTGAAGAAAATGGCTTTATGTGGCACTTCAACTATCCGGTCGCTGACGCTGATGGTAATGCCACTGATCAATTCTTGACCATTGCTACCACCCGTCCAGAAACCTTGTTGGGTGATACGGCCGTAGCGGTTAATCCAGAAGATGAGCGCTTCAAGCACTTAATTGGTGGACAAGTTTTGTTACCCATTTGTAACCGTTTGATTCCAATAGTAGGTGATGAACATGCCGATCCAGAAAAAGGCACCGGTTGTGTAAAAATCACACCAGCTCATGACTTTAACGATTACGAAGTCGGTAAACGTCATGACCTGCCGATGATCAATGTATTGAACAAAGACGCCACCATCAATCAAAACGCGCCAGAAGCCTATCATGGCTTGCCACGCTATGAAGCCAGAAAAGCCGTGGTGGCAGAAATGGAACAACTGGGTTTATTGGTTGAGATTAAACCACACGTCTTGATGGTACCTCGCGGTGATCGCTCGGGTGATGTGATTGAACCTTTATTAACCAACCAATGGTATGTTGACGCCAAAACACTGGCCAAACCCGCCATCGAAGCCGTTGATAATGGCGACATCAAGTTTGTACCAAACAACTGGAAAAACACCTATTACGCCTGGATGAACGACATTCAGGATTGGTGTATCTCACGTCAATTGTGGTGGGGTCATCGCATTCCAGCCTGGTACGATGAAAAAGACAACATCTATGTCGGCATGACCGAACAAGCCGTGCGCGAAAAGCACGGACTGAGTGAAGAAGTTAAATTGACCCAAGACAATGACGTGCTGGATACCTGGTTTTCATCGGCTTTGTGGCCGTTTGCCACTTTGGATTGGCCGGAAAACTCCAAAGAACTACAAACTTATTACCCAACCAATGTGCTGGTCACTGGCTTTGACATCATCTTCTTCTGGGTCGCCAGAATGATCATGATGGGCATTAAGTTTATGGGCGACATTCCTTTTCGTGAAGTCTATATCCACGGACTGGTGCGTGATTCACATGGGCAAAAAATGTCCAAATCCAAAGGCAATGTTTTGGACCCCATTGACTTGATTGACGGAATCAGCCTGGATGATTTGTTGGCCAAGAGAACACAAGGCTTGATGCAGGACAACCCTGAAAAAGTCGAAAAAATCATCAAAGTCACCAAAGAAGACTTCCCCGAAGGCATCAAACCTTATGGTTGTGACGCCATGCGTTTCACTTTTGCCTCGTTGGCGAGCACCGGTCGTGATATTAATTTCGACATGGGCCGAGTGGAAGGTTACCGCAATTTCTGTAACAAGATCTTCAATGCTTCGCGCTTTGTGTTTATGAACACCGAAGGATTTGAACCGAAATCTTTTACTATGGAGCATGCCACCACAGTGGAACAGTGGATTGTTTCCAGGTTGCAAAACTGCATCAGCGAGTACCGCAAGCAGATGGACCGCTACCGTTTGGATTTGGCCAGCCAAACCATTTACGATTTCTTCTGGAATGAATACTGCGACTGGTTTTTGGAATTATCCAAACCATTGCTGAAAACCGAACACAAAAATCAGGTACAACACACCTTATTATATGTGTTGGATCAAGCCTTGCGCTTATTGCACCCCATCATGCCTTATGTCACTGAAGAAATTTGGCAGGAAGTGCGTGGTCGTTTGGGTATTGAAAGCGCATCGATCATGATCAGTGAATTTCCCACAGCCGATGAATCATTACAAAATCCCGAAGCTGAATCAACCATCCAATGGATCAAGGAATTCACCCTGGGCGTGCGTCAAATCCGCGGTGAAATGAACATCCCACCATCCAAAGCACTGGATGTGGTATTGACACAAACCAACGAAGCCGATTGGGCCCAATTAGACAGCCATCAAGGTTTATTGAAAACCATGGCCCGACTGGACAATGTCTCCGTGTTGGCCGAAGGCCAAGAAGAACCCGCTGCCGCCACAGCACTTTTGGGTCAAATGAAGATATTGATTCCTTTGGCTGGCTTGATTGATAAAGCCGAAGAAACCCAACGCATCAACAAACAAATCGACAAAATCAACGCCGAAATCAAACGCGCCAGCGGCAAACTCAACAACGAAAAATTCGTCAACAAAGCCCCCGTACATTTGGTCGAAGCCGAAAAA
>JAUHZH010000377.1 GCA_030426065.1 Gammaproteobacteria bacterium | reverse complement strand
AAGCGCATTGATTTAAAGCGCCATCGCTGGCAAGGAATCCATGATTAAAGCCAAACAATACCTCAAACGTCGCAAGCAACTGATGAAAATCGCTGGTGAAGAAGCCATCATCATTCTGGGGGGGCGTCCGGAATACCTGCGCAATGGTGATGTTCACTATGGTTACCGCCAAGAAAGTGATTTTTACTATTTGTCCGGTTTCAATGAACCTGATGGCGTCTTGGTGCTGTGTCCTGGTCATGAGGAGGGAGAGCACATTCTGTTTTGCCGAGAAGCTGATCCAGCCAAAATGATTTGGGATGGACCGATGCTGGGCACTGAAGGTGCTGTTTCTGAGTTGGGTTTCGATGTGGCTTATGACATCAGTGAAATTGACCAAAGGATGCCCAAGTTGATGGCTGGTCGACACAAAATATTGTTCAAACTAGGTGAAGACGATGCATTTGATCAAAAGATTTCTGCTTGGATGAAATCAATTGAAATGCACAAATGGCACAAATCCCCGGTGCCTGAAGAGTTGATGTCTATCAGTCATGCGATTCATGACATGCGACTATATAAATCTTCAGAAGAGATCAAATGTTTAAAAAAATCAGCTGACTTGGCAGCGCAAGCACACATCAGGATGATGCAAGCTTGCCGCCCAGGGCTTCATGAATATGATTTGTATGCAGAGTTCATGCATGAATTGATCAGTCATCAATCTCACCCAAGTTACCCGCCGATCATAGGCTGTGGGGACAATGCTTGTATTTTGCACTACATCAACAACAATGCATTGATTAAAGACGGTGATTTGGTGTTGATCGATGCCGGTGCTGAGTATGATTTTTATGCTTCCGACATCACCCGCACGTTCCCTGCCAATGGTCAGTTCACGGCCAGACAGAAAGACCTTTATCAGGTCGTGCTGCAAGCTCAATATGATGCCATTGCCCAGGTCAAAAAAGGCAACCATTGGAATGACCCACATGAAGCAGCGGTGAAAACCTTAAGTCAAGGTTTGCTTGACCTTAAAATCCTCAAAGGGTCTTTGGACGAAGTGTTGGAAGACAAGCTGTATGCGCAATATTATATGCACATGACCGGCCATTGGCTGGGTCTTGATGTACATGATTGTGGTGACTATCGTGTCGATGACTTGTGGATTGAGCTTGAAGATAACATGGTTTTGACTGTTGAACCTGGCCTGTATATAGGTCATGACAGTTCAGCGCCAGAGGCGTGGAAAGGGTTGGGCATCCGGATTGAAGACGATGTTCAAGTCACCAAAAAAGGCCCAGTGGTCTTGTCTTCAAAAGTTGTCAAAGAAGTGAATGAGATTGAAGATCTTATGGCACAATGAGAGGATGATGAAATTCAATCCCTTACATGTGCTGTTGGCACTCAGTCTTTGCAGTCAATCAATGGCCTGCCAAACACCCGCTCGTGCTGCGATTTTGGGGAAAAAATACCCGGATTGGGACTTTGCCAAAATGATGCATGCGGCACACAACCAACCCTATCATGGATATCAATTCAAAGGCACAGCAGGCTGTACTAATGGATTGGCAGACGGTTTCCCTTGCAGCAACGTTGATTTGGTTGGGCATTTGGATTTACCACAAATTGGCGGTGGACAAGGTTCTGATTCTTGGGGGTGGAAGCATGAGGCATCAGGTCGATATTTTGCCTTGGTTGGCAGATCCAATGGTGTGTCATTTGTTGAAATCACCAACCCTGAAAAGCCCATATATATAGGACAGCTACCAAGTGAAGATGGGTTAAGCAGTACTTGGAGAGACATCAAAACACTCAATGGATATGCTTATGTTGTGGCTGATAACATTGGCAATCATGGCATGCAGGTGTTTGACCTGTCCCAATTACTCACAGCTCAAAACTTCCCAGTGACCTTCGCAGCAGAATCTGTGTATCGGCAAAATGGATTGCAAGAAGCACATAACATTGTCATCAATGAAGCCTCAGGATTTGCTTATTTGGTTGGAGGCAACACCTGTAATGGCGGTTTGCATATGGTCAACCTTAATAACCCCACCAGCCCAACTTTTGCTGGTTGCTTCGCTGATGATGGGTATACGCATGATGCACAATGTTTGATCTACCAAGGCCCTGATAATGAACACCAAGGGAAAGAACTGTGTTTTGCCAGCAACGAAGACACCGTAACTGTGGTGGATGTGACCAACAAGCAAGCGCCCGTTTTGGTTTCTCGTACTGGTTACACAGGCTCCCAATACACACACCAAGGCTGGTTAACAGAAGATCAGCGTTATTTTGTTATCGATGATGAGCTGGATGAACGCAGGGATGACTTGAACACCCGTACTTTGGTGATGGACATGGCCAATTTAGACAAACCGGTATTCAGAGGGTTTCATGAGGCCAATGGCCCAAGCATTGACCACAATCAATACATTGTAGGAAACCACACTTACCAAGCGAATTACTCAAGGGGTTTAAGGGTGCTGAAACTTACAGACCTTTCTCAAGCTCAAATGGAAGAAGTGGCTTTTTTTGACACGGTTCCTGATTTTGACTCGAATCAGAGCTTTCAGGGTGCATGGAATGTGTATCCGTTTTTCGATCACGGCGTGGTGATGGTATCAGATATCAACAGGGGTGTTTTTATCTTAAAAGTGAACTTGCCCATTGATGATTTGATATTTGAAA
>JAUHZH010000376.1 GCA_030426065.1 Gammaproteobacteria bacterium | reverse complement strand
ATTTTTACCGCTACATGAACGGCACTTGGTTAAAAAACTTTGAATTGCCAGCAGATAAATCGAACTATGGCGCCTTCACCAAATTGGCTGAAGAAAGCAGAGAGCACGTCAAAGCCATCATCAGCGATGTATCCAAAGGGGACAACCAAGCCGGCGGTGACGAACAAAAAATTGCCGACATCTACAAAACCTACATGGACACCCAAACATTGGAAGCCAAAGGTTTGAAACCCATTCAGGGTGAATTGGCAAAAATCAACGCCATTGACAACATCGAAGCGTTGTCTGAATACATGGGTTATGCCGACATCTACAGCACAGCGCCCATTGGCATGTATGTTTACATCGACCAGAAGAAATCAGACGAGCACATTGTCTATATGGGTCAAAGTGGATTGGGCTTGCCAGACCGTGATTATTACTTCAAAGACGATGAAAAATCGAAAAAAATTCAAGACGCTTATGTGAAGCACATTGGCAACATGTTGACGTTGGCCGGCATCAAGGGTGGCGAAGAAAAAGCCAATAGCATTTATGAATTAGAAAAGTCATTGGCGCAAGGACAATGGACCCGCATCCAAAACCGCGATCGTGACAAAACATACAACAAGATGACTTTCAGCGAACTGGAAGCCAAACTGCCTGCGGTTAAATGGGATGCTTGGTTGAAACACAGCATGATTGAAAAACCCGCCCACGTGGTGGTCACACAACCTTCTTATCTTGACACACTCAATGAAGTTTTGAAAAAAACCAGCATCGACACGTGGAAAGATTATTACACCTTCCACATGTTGAGCAATGCCGCCAGCTCATTGAATGAAGCCATGGACAAGGAAAATTTCAGCTTCTATGGTACCGTGTTATCAGGCACCACTGAACAAGAACCTCGTTGGAAACGAGGCGTTGATTTGGTCAATGGTTTGGTGGGTGAATTGGTGGGTAAAGTCTATGTCAAGCGTCATTTCCCTGCCGAAGCCAAAACCCGCATGGTCACCCTGATTGAAAACTTGCGCACTGCTTATGGCGAAAGCATCAAAGAGTTGGAGTGGATGGGCGACGAAACCAAGAAGAAAGCGTTGGACAAACTGGCCAAGTTTGACCCCAAGATTGGTTACCCAGATGTTTGGCGTGATTACTCAGCCATGAACATTCAAGGTGATGATTTACTCGCCAACATGAAAGAAGCAACCCGGTTCTTGACCCACCGCAACAGAAGCAAAATGGGACAGCCCATTGATCGCACTGAATGGGGCATGAACCCACAAACGGTCAATGCCTATTACAACCCAACCAAAAACGAAATTGTCTTCCCGGCCGCGATCTTGCAGCCTCCATTCTTTAATTTAGAAGCGGACGAAGCGGTTAACTATGGTGGCATTGGCGCGGTGATTGGACACGAAATGGGTCATGGATTTGACGACCAAGGTTCCAAATACGACGGCGATGGCAACTTGAAAAATTGGTGGACCGATGAGGACCGCAAACAGTTTGAGATGCGCACTGGCCAATTGATCAAACAATACGATGCCTTCACAGTCGTCGATGGCACACATGTCAAAGGTGAGTTCACCCAAGGCGAGAACATCGGTGATTTGAGTGGTATGGCGATTGCTTACAAAGCTTTCAAAGCCAATCACCCCAACAGCCCCGTCATTGATGGCTTCACTGGAGAACAACGCTTTTTCATGGGTTGGGCACAGGTTTGGATGCGCAAATACCGTGACGAAGAATTGTTGCGTCGCATCGACACCGATCCGCACTCTCCTTCAGAGTTTCGTGCCAACGGCATTTTGAAAAACTTACCTGAGTTTTATGAGGCATTTGACGTCAAACCTGGCGATGGCATGTACCTGAATCCAGAAGAACGCGTAAAAATCTGGTAACCTGGGTTCAACAGTGACAAAAAAGGTGGTTTCGGCCACCTTTTTTTATGCCTCGCCACCCAAGGAATTTTCAAATCCTTCAGACCCAGGAAAACACCCAAAAAAGCACTGAATAACAACAGTTTATACTTTATTTTTTAGGCCACATGTGATATAAAAATCACATGACAATCAAACGCACATCAAGAACAATTTGGTCTCTGGTCAGTGTATTGTTGCTGTTGTCATGTGGCACCGTCACACAATACCACGTCAAACAACAAGTGGGCATTGATCAGATCTTCGCCGACCACCAAATGGGACAACCCATACCTGTTCCGTCAGTGGATGCCTTGTTCACGCTCACAGAAGACCAAAAACAAGACTTCCTAAAGACCATCAACAGCGTCAAGTTAAGACACCTCTCCAACAGTGACAAAATTGAAATGTACTTAAGGGATAAACTCAATTACTTCAATTTCCACTCAGACACCTCCACAGCTGCAGAAACCATGCAGCACAATTCAGGCAATTGTTTGTCACTGGCCATATTGACCAAAGCTTTGGCAAAAATGAATAATGTTGGGATTCAATACGAACTGGCCAAAACACCGGGAGTGTTCCAAAGGGAAAATGGTTTTTTATTGAATTCTCAGCACATCAGGACGGTTATATTTGATAAAAACCAAAGGTATTCACCTTATTATTCAAGCAAGGACCTAAAGATTAAAATCGACTATTTTTCAACCTTGGGCTCACGGACATTGCGAAAGGTCAATAAAGACGAGTTTTATGCCATGTTTTATAGCAACCG
>JAUHZH010000375.1 GCA_030426065.1 Gammaproteobacteria bacterium | reverse complement strand
GAATGTGTTGGCCAGGGTGTGGCGAATGTGGCAACCGGTTTCTTCGGCGGCATGGGCGGTTGCGCCATGATCGGCCAGAGTATGATCAACGTGAATTCGGGTGGTCGCGGCCGTTTGTCCGGCATCACGGCAGCCATTGCCTTGTTGCTGTTTATTCTGATTGGCTCATCATGGATTGAGCAAGTCCCACTGGCGGCTTTGGTGGGCTTGATGTTCATGGTGGTTCTGGGCACGTTTGAATGGGCCAGCCTGCGCATGATCAACAAGGTGCAAAAATCTGAAATTTTTGTCATTGCTTTGGTTTCATCTGTGACGGTGATTTATGACTTAGCGATTGCGGTGTTGGTGGGTGTGATTGTTTCGGCCTTGGTTTTCGCTTGGAAAGGCGCGAAGCGAATTTTTGCCACCCATGAATTCAAAGAAAACGGTACCAAAATATATCACATCAAAGGCCCTGTCTTTTTTGGCTCTGTGCACAATTTCCAGGATTTGTTCGATGCCAAGAACGACCCTTGGTGTGTGGTGGTGGATTTCGCGGAAGCCCGAGTGTATGACCACTCAGGCATCGAGGCTTTGGACACTTTGGCCGAACGCTATGAACGCAATGGCAAAGAGTTGCATTACAGGCACCTCAGTCCTGAGTGCAAAGAATTGTTACAAAAAGCCGGTGATTTGGTCGAAATCAATGTGATTGAAGACCCCGATTACCATGTGGTTGACAGCAAACTGGGCTGATCACTGCGGCCAGGTGGGTCAAACCACCTGGCTTTGTTCAGAACAATTCAATATCAAATCGGCACCCAACAGTTGACCCGGGGTGAAATAGCCCGCTTGTTCAGTACCGTTCAGCAATTGTGCTGCCACATAGACCGCACCTTCTGCCGTGATTTGGTAACCGTTGGCGACATTCAAACGCATCGTTTTGACTTGACCTTGCTCATTGCTGACCTCGCCCCAAACGCAGGTTGTGAGCGATTTCCTTTGGTCTTCCGAAGGCCCTTTGACCGACTTCTCAATCCGCTTTTTGAGGAATTTTTGCACCCACGACCAGCCCAATAGGCCCCTGATTTTATTCAACCTCTTCAGGCGCTTGACCAAACGCGGTGAAGCTGGAATGTAAACTTCAATGTTGCCAATTCCAGTGCTGCAATAAGCCGTGGCCAAATCCCCCCATGGGATGGTCATGGCCAACTTTTCTCCCGCACCAAAATCGATTTTTCGGGTTTTGAAAGCCAAGGGAACGGTGGTCAACACACCGTTCTTGCGAACCTTTCCGCCGTGAGGCAATGCTTCAACTGAGGTTTTCGCAGTCCCTGGGCTGAAACCTGAACGTGAGTCAAAACCCAAAGTCAGCGAACTGGCATCGGGTAAAGCTTGGTGCAACATCATCGCCAAACAATCGGTTGGGATCACATCAAAACCAACACCCGGACACAGAATCACACCAGATTCCTGGGCTTTTTTGTGCCATGATCGAGCCAATTCAAACACATCGATTTCACCGGTGATGTCCAAATAATGACAGCCAGAATCCATGCAGGCCGACATCATTTGATCAGCCGTTTGCGAAAAAGGGCCAGCGCAATTGATCACCAAGTCCACGTCTTTTAACGCGTCCTGGATGTCATTGACATCGAAGAAACGGAAAGGCAGATTGTGTTTATCAGCCAAAGCTTTGACTTTGCTTTCACTCCGACCAGCGACCATGGGTTGAAAGCCTTTGGCCAACGCTTGTGCCACGATCAATTGCCCCGAATAACCCGTGGCACCATATATCATCCAATTGTTCATTGTTTACTCATCGCCTTTGCAAATTTGTTTTTTTGTTTGAAGAAGAATCGTGGAAACCAGCGTTTGATTCTGTGTTGTTGTCGGCTGGTTGGGTCGGTCAAAAGCAACCATTGATCCGTGCCAATGAGGCTCATAATCTGTTGTGCCACCGTGGTCGCACTTTGTCCGGATTTTTTCATCCATTTGCGGATGGTTGCCACCACTTCGGGTGGTGATGTGGTCATGGAATCAGTTAAATTGGTTTCAAAAAATGAAGGGCACACACAGTGCACTTTGATGTCGTCGGTCAGCCATTCCGCTTGCAAAGATTCGCTGAAGGACAGCACCGCCGTTTTCACCACATTGTAAATCACCATGCCTGGCATGTTGGCTATGGCGGCAAATGATGAAATGTTGATGACATGACTGGGTGTGCTGTTTTTGAGCAAAGCATGGCACTTTTTGGTCAAACGGACCAGGCTCATCAAGTTGGTATTGAGGAGTCTCTGCCATTCAGCTTCACTGCTTTCCAACAACCCCCCTGAACTGGCCACACCGGCATTGTTGATCAACACATCCAATCGATCGGTGTGCTGCCGCACTTCATCCATCAGTTTATCAATGCCCTTGGCATCAGACAAATCAGCATTGAACCCCTCAGCCTGTCCGCCAGCTTCTTTGATTGCATCGACCACTTCATTTAAAGCGGCTTGATTGATGTCCACCAGCAACAGTTGGTATGACTCAGCGGCTTGTAAGGCCAGTGCTTTACCCAAGCCACTTCCGGCACCAGTGATTAACATTATTCTTGGTTTTTTTTGTGATATCATGTCTGATTTTTTTGACTCGTAAAAAAACGAACACACGCTCGTATTTTGAGTATAATGCCATGTGTGATGCTGCAATCAAACAACAAAATGTGTTTTT
>JAUHZH010000374.1 GCA_030426065.1 Gammaproteobacteria bacterium | reverse complement strand
ACGATTTGGTGACCCAAATTGTTCAACACCCAACGTGTGGCTTGTCGAACGAAGTGCCAAATCTCAACAAATGCTTCAATTTGCTGTCCGGCCGCCACTTTCAAATCGTGCGATTCGATGCCTTGCCACAAGGCATTGAGGTCAAACAACTCGACCACCACATAAAATGCTTTGCAAATGGCACCCACTTCAGCACCGGTGTCTTCATGCATGCGTTGAACAAAGGTCGCACCCATGCGATCAACCACCTGTGAGGTCAAAATGGTGCCTATGATTTCATTTTTAAGTCGGTGGTTGTCCAAGTACTTGGCATCGACTTGCTGTAGCTTCTCAGGGAAGTAATGCACCATCAATGACCGCAACCATGGGTCATCCAAAGCACCCGACTCCATCACCTGGGCATAGAGGTCCAGTTTGGCGTATGACAACAGCACACACAACTCAGGTCGGCTCATGCCTTCACCATTCAATCGGCGGCGCTCCAACTCTGCATCAGATGGCAGGAATTCGATGTCGCGATCGAGCAAGCCTTTGGCTTCTAACAAACGAATCAAATGGGCTTTGGCACCGATCCGTTCGGCACTCAAATGCTGCATGAAGGTCAAGGTTTGGGTTTGTTTGTAGTTGTTGGCCAAAACCAGGTCACTGACGTTGTCAGTCATCGAGGCCAACAAGGCATTGCGAGATTCGGTGTCATACAGCCCATCTTCCATCATCGCCTTGAGGAGGATTTTGATGTTGACTTCATGGTCTGAACAGTCGACCCCAGCCGAATTGTCGATGAAATCGGTGTTGACCCGACCGCCATTTTCAGCAAATTCAATGCGGCCTTTCTGGGTCATGCCCAAATTACCGCCTTCGCCAAACACTTTACAATTCAATTGTTTGCCATCAACACGCAAGGCATTGTTGGCACTGTCACCGGCGTCGGCGTGGCTTTCGTCAGATGATTTGACATAGGTACCGATGCCGCCATTCCAAATCAAATCCACTTCACTGAGCATCAATCGCTTGATCAACTCTTGTGGAGCCAATTCATCTTCTCGAATTTTCAACCAAGCTTTGACTTCAGGGGAGATGGGAATGGATTTATCGAATCTTGAATAGATGCCACCGCCTTGTGAAATCAAGCTGGTGTTGTAATCTTCCCATGAGGAACGAGGCAGTTTGAACAAACGGCTGCGCTCTTTCCAAGTCTTGGCCGAGTCTGGGTTGGGGTCCAGGAAAATGTGCATGTGGTTGAAGGCGGCCTTGAGGCAAATGTGTTTCGACAACAACATGCCATTGCCAAACACATCACCCATCATGTCACCGATGCCCACCACAGTGAAATCTTCACTTTGGCAGTCGATGTCCATTTCACGGAAATGGCGCTTGACCGATTCCCAAGCCCCTTTGGCTGTGATGCCCATGCCTTTGTGGTCATAACCTGCCGATCCGCCCGAAGCGAATGCATCGCCCAGCCAAAAGCCACGCGATTCGGATATGCCGTTGGCAATGTCTGAGAAGGTGGCTGTGCCTTTGTCGGCTGCGACCACCAAATACGGATCGTCTTCATCGTGTCTGACCACATCAATCGGCGGGGTGATGCTTTCGCCTTCGATGTTATCGGTGATGTCGAGCATGCTGCCGATGAAGGTTTTGTAACAGTCAATCACTTCTGCCATCACTTCATCGCGGCTGCCTTTGGGCATCTTCTTGACCACAAAACCACCTTTGGAACCCACCGGTACAATGATGGAGTTTTTGACGTTTTGTGCTTTCATCAGGCCCAAGACTTCGGTTCGGAAATCTTCATACCGATCTGACCAGCGCAAACCACCCCGTGCCACTTTGCCCATGCGCAAGTGAACCGCTTCCACCCGAGGTGAATAGACAAAGATTTCTCTGAACGGAACCGGCTTAGGCAAGAATGAAATGGCCGATGAGTTGATTTTGAAACTGACGGCTGGGCGGTGGTTGCCTTCCTCGTCATTTTGGTAGTAATTGGTTCGCAAGGTCGCCAAAATCACTTCAACCACCTGACGGATGATGCGGTCTTCATCTTGTGATTTGACCGACTCCAACAAGGCGACGATGACTTTGATGATTTTGTCACAGAACCCTTCGCGGGTGAATTTTCGGCTGCGACAGTATTTATCGACACATGACTGTTGGTATTCATTCAACTCAATGTCCAAATGGGACAATTGGGTTTGGTATTTGATGCTGACCACATCCAGGTACTGGCGCAAACCAGGACCATCGCTTTCATCCAAATCAGGTTGGAAGCGAACACTGACCAATTCAACCAACCAGCGGGTGATGTGTGGCTGGTTAACCAGTGCCTGCATGATGTACTCTTTACTGTACGGCACACCTGTTTGCAGCAGGTATTTGACCATGGCCCTGAGGAAAAACACTTGTCGCCAGGTCAAACCACCCAGAATCACCAACTGGTTCAATACATCTGAGTCCATTTGGCCTCGGGTGACCTTGGCAAAGGTTTCATGGAAACGTTCCCTCACCAAATCCAGTTCCAAAGATCGGCCGGTCGCTAATTTGAGGTCAAAGTCCTGAACCCATATGGTTTTGACGTCAGCGGTTTTGAGCTCATAAGGTCGTTCACTGACCACGTGCAAACCCAAGTTTTCCAAATCGGGTAGCACCTCACTCAATGGGATGGTTCGATCGAATCGAAACACCTTGAATCGGAATTCAC
>JAUHZH010000373.1 GCA_030426065.1 Gammaproteobacteria bacterium | reverse complement strand
ACATGTGAGCGATTGTTTTTGCTTTTGTTTTTAACCGGTATGTAAGCAATGGGAGATAGTTTGGTGTGAATGGCTGATTCATCGTACTCGGCAGCGACTTTCAATGCCATGGCTTCTAATTTGGGATGGTCTTCAGGTGAAACTTCCTTGAGTAATCGTTTTGTGACCACTGAGAAATCGGGCCGTTCATCATGTTCAGACAATTGCCCCCAGGCATACGCTTTGGCCAAATCTTGTTCAGTGCCTTCGCCGTTCAAATACATCACGGCGAGGTTGAATTGTGCGCGTTTGTTGCCCAACTTGGCCAAGGCATGGAATTGTTTGAATGCGCTGTCAAAATCTTTGCTGTGGTAGGCTTCTGTGGCGTCGACAAAATCAGCAGATGCCTTCGAAGTGGCGATAAAGAGAATGATAAGAATGGCTGTTTTCATGATCCTTTGAATGTGTGAAATAACATCATTTTCGCACATGCTGTTTGTTGAAACCATGGATCGGTAGTCATTTTTTAATGACTTTGTGGCATCAACTGAGCTTTTGGACTGTGTTGGCTGTGATGTGCGTTGATGTTGTTTCAGCTGGCCATGTAATCCTTTATAATGCGGGATTTCTGTTTGATCATGGTTATGTCACATCAACACATTGTATTCACTCCTCTGCGCATTGCCTTATTGACGGCAGTGGTGTTGTCCAACGTTTTGGCGCTGATCTCAGTGCTCAACCCCGAAGCAACTTGGTCAGATGCATTGGGTGTCTATGCCGTTGTGTTCATCTTGTTGTTTGTTTTTGTGATTTTATTGGAAATGGTGTGGATTTATCACATGCGCAAATCGCAAACTGATGCACAAGTGCGGCAAAAATACGCCATGGCTTTGCTGATTTATGGTGTGTTTTTTGTCCTTGGATTTTTTACCGTTTATGGTTATTTATTGGGCTGACTCATTGAGCCGTTTTCTGTGAGATGGGCGGGATTTTGAATTGTGTCATTTTGACTGTTTCGCCTTCAATGATCACTTGATAGACATCACCATAATCTTTCTCAGTCAATGATTTGACGGGATTTTTGGTCAAATAAGAAACCGCTTGGGGTGTGGTGTTGCTGTGTCCCACGACCAAGGTGTTGTGCTGAGTCGTTTTGAGTGCATCCAACCAATTTTTCAAATCTCTGGGATCATAACTTTTGACTGCCAATTGGCGTTGCTGTGCCAAAGGGGCTGCTGTTTGTTGTGTTCTTTTGTAGTCGGTGCTGTAAATGACTTCGATGTTGGCATGTTGCAGTAACCAGGCCAGGTTGTTAGCCCGCTTTTGCCCTTGTATCGTCAAAGCCGGGTCTTTGTCTTTGAGGTCGCTGGTGACTTTTTCAGCGTGTCGAACAAAATAGATGGTGGCTGCTTCGCAGCCGAGGGTCAGCAGCAAGGTGCCCAGAATCAGGGTCTTCTTCATGGTTTTTGTGTCCTTTTCATGGCTGCAATCAATTGGTTTCGGGTCTGTTCAAACAGGCTGTGACTCTGACTGACTGGAAGCTCAGCCCAGATGGGTTGGTACTTGGCCAGCAGTTGATCTCCTTCATTGAGCATGTCGATCAAAGGGGTCTGTTTCTCAAATGCTTGTGTAAAAAAAGTGGTGTTCATTAATTGCTGACTGCCTTTGAGTGCAGAACGAACAGCGGGTTCTGTGTACAAATCGGGGTACAAGCCGATGATGGTCTTTTCAAAGCGGATCCTGTGCACCATGTAATCAAATACAGCGGCAGACAGCTCCGAATCGCTGATGCGAGCGGTGTTGACGTACATCAGTTTTCGATAGACTTGTTGTTGTGCTTGATTGACGTGATTCAAGAAGGCATCATTGACGGTCTTTTTGAGGTCGTTCAGTTCATCAAAAAACAAGTATTCGGATTGCTTTTCGTGGCTCAATTGTTGTTGCCAGGCTTCACCTTCTTGCCAATTGTTCTTGAGCAAGGCGCTGATGTCGGTGCGTTGAGCGGTCAGGAAGGTCAATCGGTTGGGGAACAGCCCGTATGTGCCTCGATCCAATTGTGTGTTGATTTGCGTGCCGACCAGCGGTAAGGGACAATGCATGTCCAGCACTTCTTGGCTGTTTTCACCAAAAAGGTAAGTGTAGTTATTGAGGCTGGTGAAACTTTTTTTGAAAACCGTTTGGTCTTGAAACAAACCCACCAACTCAAAATTCAACTGTCCTTTGAAGTTCGCTATTTTGTTGTTGTTTAAATGAGTGGGTTCGGTTTGGCGATTGGACCACCCGACTTGGTCATAACACAATTGGATGGATCCTAATCCCATTTGGTGTGCCATGCGCACATGGTCAGGAAACAAATCCAGCAAACCGATGTGGGCAGGCAGCTCAACAAAGACGCCGCAGGTTTTCGCGGTGTCACATGGCAAGATGCTGAATGGTTCGGCAGAGACTCTGAGGCTTTGATTGGCAGACCCGAAAAAGTCAATGGATTGGTTGTTGGCAAAATGGTCGCTTTTGTATTGCGCCAATTGGCCGTTGATGGCCTGTTTTAATTGATGCCATTTGTTTTTGAGTTGTTCATATTGGACCGCCAAGACGGTGTTGCTGTCCAGGCATGGGTTGGGTTCGAATACGCTGCTGCCTGCTTCGTATAATTGGGTCAATTGTGAGGACAGGTCTGTTGAAGCCGCCAGACCTGGCCAACGGTCAATGAACCAATTGAGCGCTTCCAC
>JAUHZH010000013.1 GCA_030426065.1 Gammaproteobacteria bacterium | reverse complement strand
CGCAAGTACAAAGTTTCAAATTGTGTCAACAAAGGTTCCAAATCTGGGTACTTACCCTTCAAGAGTTTGTGAATTTGTGAAAAAGGCAATCTTTCCATGGTTGACCGAAGTTTGGAATCAAACATCAAAACCATGAATTGGCGATGGACTTTTTGATAAGGTGACCATTTTGGGCGTCCTCGCCACCACAGACCCAAACCCAACAAGCCACTCAACGCAAAGACCATCAAGGACATGAACAAGGCGATACTGGGGCCGTCATGGTGTTTGAATCCCATCAACTCAAACAATGCATTTTGTTTGTTTAAATTAAAATCCCTGACCCAACGGTTCCATTGGTAACGGTATGAATCAAACCCTTCACGCATCGACCGAAGCCATTCAAAATCATACCAGTGCCTCGGTTGCTCAATGATCGATTGCGCCCCTGTACTGACGCGTTCTGGCGACACCACAGCGGTGGGATCCACTCGTTGCCATGTACCCACGCCTGGCTCAGATTCGTAAAAAACTTCAGCCCAAGCATGGGCATCAGATTGTTTGACCAACAAGTATTCGCCACGATTCACGCCCCCTTGATAGCCAGTCACCACACGTGCTGGTATCCCCGCCATCCGCATCATTGCAACAAAAGTGGATGCATAATGCTCACAAAAACCGCGTTTGGATTCGAACAAAAATTGATCCAAAATGTGGCCTTGCAATGGTGGTGGTGTGTAGGAATAGAAAAAACCCTGCTGATTAAAATGCTTCAATGCCCTTTGCACCAATGACTCAGGCGTGGGTGACAAGCCGTCGGTTTGCCACTGTTGCATCATGGCTTGCGTACCGGGATTCAATGCTTTTGGGTAAGAAAGCAGGATATTTCGATCCGTGACCGACAGCGTTTCATTCAATCCGTCAATCAAAGCCGAACGCAATTCATAGTGTTTGAGCTGATTGATCTTGGTCGGCGAATACATGGTCGAGTCTGAAAGGATGAAAGCTGTATTCGGTCTGTTGACCACATAATCCAAAGAAAACATCCAGTGCTGTCCCGTGCTTTCTTGTTCAATCAAATAGCTCACTTTAGGAACCGAATCATCCACTTTGATGGTTTTTCTTGGCCCTGACTTTTTTCGCGTCCAAATTTGGCCATCATAATGCCACAACACAGGGCCTCGCCAATACAACTCGCTTGAATCAGGCACTTCGCCTTCTTGGATCGTCACTCGGAATGCAGGTGAATCGTCCATGAACAGTTCAACGATTGAACCTGGACTCATGCTGTCTGATATGCCTGTCTTGCCTTCTCCAAAGATATCGGGCGAACCCCAGATGGGCGAACCCAAACGTGGAAAAAAGAGAAAAAAGACCACCGCAAAAGGGATACCAACCCACATGATGTTGGCGGTCTGGATCATGTCTTTGCGGTTGAAATAACTTTGGGATCTTTCAAATTGGAGCACGGCCATGGCATGAGAACTGACCCAAATCGAAGACAACAAATACAACAGCAGCAACAAATCCTGAGAATACAAAAACCGGGTCATGATGACAAAATAGCAGAGCATGGCCACCAAATAAGCATCGCGTTTTTGATAGGTTTCCAGCAGTTTCATCACCGTCATGGTGATCATGATGCTGACACTGACTTCCCGCGTCACGCCAAAACCTTGAGAGTAAACCAGCAAAATCAGCACAGCGATGGCCAACAGGCTCATCACCACACTGTGCCCTTTCCTCAAGCCATGGGTTTGGGCATAAAACCTGAAGCCCACCACCGCTGCGGTCATGGGCAAAAACCACAGAGGCAATCGTTGGATGTGCGGTATCACAGCCACCACAACGGAAGCCACCACCCAAAACAATTGCTTGCTGCTTAACTGTGACTTTATTCGGGCGATGTACCACCTCCATACATGGCCAAGGCCTCTAAACAGGATGCCAGATGTGCAGCACCATGGGTCATGTCACTGATGAACCCGGGCAATTTGATTTGATAATCCACGTTTTCATGTTCCGCTTGTAGCACCCAAGCACACAATCGCGAGAGTTTCAGTTCCAAGTCCAAAGCGCCCAATTGATCAAAATCAAACAACATGTGCTTGCCTTTCGTGACCTCAAATTGCTTGACCCAGGTTTTGTCTGTCTGAGCGGTTTTTTTCCATGCGATGTCACGCACCGGATCACCCACTTGGTATTCTCGTATGCCTGACAATTCATCACCCACAACGGGCAGGCTTTGGTCACCATCCAGGCCACCGTGACTGGGGTATTCAGGCACAGGCCTTTCTGGTTTGGGGTACACCAACACATCCACTTTGGGTGTGGCGTAAACCCAAACTGTGAACATGCCCATGGGATACCTGGTCAACAGTTTGAATCGCGGCAAAGGTTGTCGACCGCGACAAATGCTCCTCACCACCCACAACAGGTAACCACTGCCTTTCTCGATGTGAGCTTCGTGAATTTCACCTGATGAATCATTGATCAATTGCCACCGCTCATTGGCAGCGGTCAGCTCCACCTGTGCTTCGATTTCTTCTCCAAGAAAAACAGGCTCTGCCTTGATGCTGTTGAGGGTCACGTTGCGCATGTTGAAGAAAGTTTTGAGTAACATGACTTGAGCCATGCCAAACAACAAAAACACCAACATCAATCCCATGTTGTTATTGAAATTCAAACCTGCCATCAACATGACAAACCAGATCACCGCAAAAAAGAGCCCCGGCTTGCTGGGCAACACATAAATGCGCCGCCAGTCGAACCGCACCGGCAAGTCTTCCCTCCCCCGGCGGTTGAAAAAGGATTCAAGTCGTTTTCTGATCGCTTGCATCAAACAAAAGGCGTTTCGTCACGCATTTGCTTGATCATGTCCCTGACGGCATCAAATCCCTGACGCGAAACCAAACGGTGACGGCAGATGGGGTAAAAAGCATGTTGAACATCTTCAGGTATCACAAAATCACGTCCCGCCATGAAGGCAAAAGCTTGGGCCAATTTAAAAAACCCAAGTCCTGCTCGTGGAGACAATCCATGCTCAATCTCTGGATGGTGGCGGGTTTTACCAATCAAGACCTGTAAATAGTCCAAAACTTCTTCACTGGCATGAACCTGTGAAACTTGCGCTTGCCACGACATCAAAGTGGCCACATCGGTGATCGCTGGCAATGCTTTTTTTAAACCTTGAATATAGGATTGGGTGTACAAAACCCGTTCACTTTCTTGACTGGGGTATCCCAATGACAATGAAATGATGAAGCGGTCCAATTGAGAATGCGGCAGGTGATAAGTTCCTGCATCATCCATGGGATTTTGGGTCGCCATGACAAAAAATGCCTGATCCAACTCACGTGTTTTGCCGTCCATACTGACTTGGTTTTCAGCCATCGCTTCCAACAAGGCACTTTGGGTTTTCGGCGTCGCTCGATTCAACTCGTCGGCCAATAGAAATTGGGTGAAAATCGGCCCTTTGTGGTAACTGAAGGAACCACTGCCTGCATCATAAATACTGACCCCCAAAACATCACTGGGCATCATGTCTGATGTCAATTGAATGCGGGTGTAATCCATCCCAAAACACTGTGCCACGGCCGCAGCCAAAGTGGTTTTACCGAGTCCAGGTCGGTCTTCTAACAGCACATGGCCGCCTGCCAATAAGGCCGCCACCACCAGTTTGACCTGGGCTTCTTTGTCGAGGATTTTCGCCGAAATGGCGTCTATGATGGGTTTGATTTCAGGGTGGATTTGTTCTGTAAGCATGTGTTTTTTGTTTTGACTGAACTTCATGTTATCACAACTTTTAAAGTTGCTAACTCAGACAACCACTTCCTGATAAAGTTTTTTACAAAGTCTCAACCCGAATCAAATTGGTGGTGCCGCTTTGGCCAAAAGGGACGCCGGCTGTGATGACGAACTGATCTCCCTTCCTGGCTTCTTTGTGGTCTGTGATCACTTGTTTGGCGATGTCCACCATCTCTTCCGAGTTGGTTGCATCGTCACTGAGCACGGGACGCACACCCCAAGACAGGCTCAATTGCCGACAGGATTTGATCGATGGTGAGACCGCCAGAACCGTGGTGGGAATGCGGTTCCTGGCCACCCTCAGCGCAGTGGCTCCTGAGCTTGAGAAACAGCACATCACTTTGACATCCAGAGTCGATGCCATGTGACAGGCGGCTGTAGAGACGGCATCGGGTGTGTTTTTCTCTGCCCGCATCTTGCGCTCAACCATGCGCTTTTTGTAATCGCCATCACCCTCCACCGTGCGTGCAATGGAATCCATGGTTTCCACTGCCCTGACCGGAAATTGACCGGTGGCGGTTTCTGCTGATAACATCACCGCATCGGTGCCATCAAAAATGGCATTGGCCACGTCATTGGCTTCGGCACGGGTTGGGATGGGGCTCGAAATCATCGACTCCAACATTTGTGTGGCGGTGACCACTGGTTTGCCCTTTTCACGGGCTTTTCTGATCAATCGCTTTTGCAACATGGGGACTTGTTCTGCTGACAACTCAACACCCAGGTCACCACGTGCGACCATCACGCCGTCGGCTGTTTTCAATATGTCTTTGTAGTTGCGAACGGCGCCAGGCTTTTCAATCTTGGCCATCAACTTGGCATTCGAATCATTCAAATTCAAATAATGCCGTGCCAGCAGCAAGTCATCTCGGTTGCGAACAAAGCTCAAGGCCACCCAATCCACATCCAACTGAGAGCCCAGGGCAATGTCTTCGATGTCTTTTTTGGTCACAGCGGCCAGTGACAAATCAGCGGTCGGGATGTTGATCCCTTTGTTGTTGCTCAACACACCGCCTCGCAACACCTGCGTGTTGATGGTGTCGCCTTTGATTTGTATGACTTTTAAGGACAAACGACCGTCATCCAACAAAATCACATCGCCTGCGCTGACGTCTCGGTAAAGCCCTTCATAACTGATGCCCACACCTTGTTCGCTGCCAGTGTGGTTGCGGTCAGCAAACAAGGCAAAGTCAGCACCAGCAACCAGTTGAACCTGGTCATTTTCAAATCGGCCAACCCGAATTTTTGGCCCTTGCAAGTCTTGTAAAATACCCACCATAACACCTGCTTCATCTGCCATTCGGCGGATGTTTTCAACGTTGTTTTTGTGGTCTTCGGCACTGCCATGAGAGAAATTCAAACGAAAGACATTGACTCCCGCTTGAATCAACGCTTTGATTTGATCTGGAGCAGAGCTGGCAGGGCCCATGGTGGCGACGATTTTGGTTTTCCTTTTCATGAATACAGTGACAGAGAAATCAAAGCTCATCTTAGCTTTTTTTTGTCAAACTTTCATGTCGAAATGTGGTCTAATGAAAGCAGATCAACCAAACAATTCATCCATGTCATTAATACGCTGCCCATCCTGTCGAACCAAAATGTCATCCGTCGCCAAAGCCTGCCCCAAGTGTGGCTTTTCGCGAGACCAGAGAACCGAAGCCGACCCAGAAGAAATCAAACTGTTCCTCAAACGCCAGTTCCGAGACCGGATGTACCAATTGAGAATGTTCAGCTACGTGGCGATGAGCATCACCATGGCCGGCGCCCTGCCCATGTTGTGGGATTACATCCGTGGGATTGAAACCAAAGCCCCCATAGACCTCAAGGACCATTGGGGCATGTATGCGGTGGGTGCTGGTTTCGTGATTTACATGGCGCTTCGAGCCGCCATGTTCTACTTCAAGTCAGAGCACAGGAAAAAACTCAAAGCCATTAAGTAATGTTAAAAAAAACCCGCTGAATCAGCGGGTTTTTTTTGCCCAATCAATGATTGGTCGATTTTAACTTAAGCTCAATCACAAGTTAATGATGTTAGAGCATTCAGTCGTGGAACCTGCTTCACACACTTGGAATGTGTATGAGCTGTTTTTGTTCACACTGTAACTTGCCGATCCATCATTGGCTGTGGTGTTGTTGTATGCACCATTGATGTACACATCCACATCTGAAGTGCTGCCACCAGTCCAAGTCAAGTTGGCTTGTCTGTTGCCCTTGCTTCTAGAACCAGACAGAGACAAATCGCCTGCAGGTGGTTCAGTGCCACCACCTTCACAACCATTGGCCGTCAAGTAGTCATGGGCGTCCTTGGCTTGCACTATACCAAAACCAAAGTTCACATCGTGGCCCGATGCACCTGAGTCCAGTGCAGTGGCTTTCAAAGCTTCTCGAATTTCTTCACCTGTACAGTCAGCATGGTTTGACCACACCAATGCAGCCACACCTGATACGGCAGGTGTTGCCATTGATGTACCACTCATGTAACCATAATCACTGGTACCAATCGAGATTGAAGCTGATCCACTGTTAACGATGGTGCTTCTGTCTTCTTGAGCCGCGCCCACTGCTGGGATGCTGGTGTTGTTGGGAGAACCCAAGGTGCCGTACAACATGCCTGGCTCGTTGTTCACCAAAATCGCACCGATGCCGCCTGATGCTTCACAGTTGGCCACCTTATCATGAAAAGAGATGTTGCCACGGTCAATCACACAAATTTTTCCATTGGCATTGCCGTCCGTTGATTCTGCAGTACCCATGAAATATGTTGTGCCAGAGGCTGAACCCGCATTTTCCATGGCCGATGCGGCCACACCACTGCCATCCACTTCAGCAGATGCCATGGTGGCTAGGCCAGCTGGGTAAGTTGATAAGGTGTCTACACCACCGGCTGTGATTTCAACACACACCGTTTCATCAAATTTTTTGTTTCTGCCTTTACCCACTTCACAAGAAGGGAACTGAGAAAAATCTGCGATGTTGTTGTCAGCATCATTGGCACCCACCATCATCACTGATGAGTATCCAGCAGGGTAAGAGCGCACAGAGTTACCGTCATTGCCGGCAGCTGCCACAACCAAACCACCATTGGCGACGAAACTTTCGAAAGCATTCTCTTCGGTTGAGTTGGCACCACCGCCACCCAAGCTCATTGAAATGATGTTGGCACCTGCAGCAGCACATTTATCGGCAGCATGGGCCAAATCTGAAGAGTATCCCCAACCGGCTTCATTGAAAACTTTGATGATGTGCATGGGTACACCAGGTGCCATTCCCACCACACCAAATCCGTTGTCTTCAGCTCCAATGGTTCCGGCCACGTGGGTACCGTGTGGTCCACCATGGTCATACCAGTTACCCGTACCTGGGTCATTGTCACCAGTGATGACAGACCAATCGAAGTCACTGTTGGATGAATCCAGACCTGAATCGATCACACACACCTTTTGGCCAGGTTGCAGATTCAGCTGGTTGGCTTGTGATTGATAAACTGCGTATGGTGTCAGCTGCTGAAGCGAAGGATCACCCGCATCGTCGTTGTACAAGGCGTAGGCATAACGGATGGCATCCACTTCCAACTTTTTAAAACCGCCTTTGCCACGCATGGCGCTTTTACCGTTTTCATCCAAATCAACGGCGAACCAGCCGTTGCCTTGTTTCAGCACATGGTGACCATTTTTCAAGCCATTGCCATCACCGGTGTGGGTAACAATCACGCGTTCTGCATGCGCAGACGCAGCCAAAGCCAGCATGGTAGCCATGCAGGTTTTCTTCAATTTGAATTTCATTGAACTTCCTCTATTTTTTAAAAAGACGTCTGAGGCTTAAGATCTAATTGTTATACACCTCAAATCGCGACTCATTAGAACAACTTAATACTCTTAAGTCAAGCCATAAATTAATCTAATGCGGAAAAGCAGCGCTTTATTTTGACTTAAGCCTGCCTTATTCTTTTTTGATGACATTAAATGAAACTGAACGTTGCTTTCAAAGGTGTGTTGAAGGTCAAGCGAAATGTGAAATACATCACATTATTCTGATTTGCCAAGTAAGATGCTGAGTAATTACAAATGACGCAGTGTTTCAACCGCTGATTGCAATTGCCAGGTCATTTTTGAATCCACTTCCTTGCAACGATAAATCAACTGCCTTTTGGTTTCAGGCTTGGCGGTTTCAAACATCAACTCAGATGCTTCTGGCAACAAACCGCATTGAGGCACTTGGGCATCAGACCGAGTTTCAATTTTGGCTTCAATGCGTGCCACTTCTTTCAACAAATCCTCTTGGCTGTCAAAAGCGTCTTTTTTAAATGGGATTGACAAGATCCTTTCGCCCCCTCTGCCTGGCAGGCCATCCAGGCCATGGGTGATGTCTTGATTGTTTTGAGTGACTGGTACCGTAAGATGGAATGACCAATGTTGACTGTCAGCGCCATTGCCCAAATCCGTCAGCATTTGTCTGACCGTGTGTTCCAGTGATACATGGCCTTTGTATTGATCAAACAAAGGTGCGTACCTGTGCGGTTCGATATTGGCTTGAGCAGTCGATGAAAGCAAAAACAAAGCCATCAGAGGTAACTTCATTGTATATTTCGTGTGTGTGATGTCATCACTTTAACACACCCCAATCACCCCATCAAGCCGTATACATACTGCTCCAAATCATCCAAGATGGCTTGGTCTCGCTCATCGGTGTGCGTGCTTCTGATCTGCTCAAGTGAGTCAAACCAAACAGCCAATTCTTCGCCATAACGCTGCTCCATGCGCCATTGGATGCTGTTTTGCCAGTCACTGCGTTCATTATCGCTCAAGCATTCTGGAAAGTTTCGCGCTTTGTAACGTTTCAACAGTTCATCGGCGCGCGGGTCCTTCAAACCCGACTGACCCCAAGGAATTTCGGTGGCGGGCGCTTGGCGATAGGCTTCCAGCTCAGCCTTGTCCTGGTATGAGAAAAAACCCGAATAAATCATTTCATCAACGTCTTGATTTTGGTCATCAAAAGGTTGGTTAAACACTTCGGCCACTTTGTCTGACAGTCCGGCACTGCCGACTTTGATTTGTGCCAAATGGCCTTTACACAGTGAATAATCCAAATCCAAGCGCTTTAAATCCACGTCTTTGAGCACAGAAAGCGGGGCAACAAAAGGGATCTTATTGATGTGAATGGTTTTCAAGTGTACCCGTTCCACCCCTTCGGGCAAATCACCCTGGGGCGTGTATATCCGCTCTCGAATGTCCTCCACGGATAAAGACAACAAATCATCGGGCGCAAACGCCAAGTCATAGCACACCACACCATTTTTATTTTTCGGGTGAGGCGCCAGTGGCACAAAGACCGACAGACAGCCACGTGATGCGGGAATTTTGCCACTGACATGCACAATCGGTTGCATCAAAGGGAAATTGAGCATCGGTTTGATGAAGTTTTTCTCCCGCAATTGAAGCGCATAGGCAAACAACTTGGGCTGTTTTTCTTTCACCAGCCGCGCCATTTGGATGGTGGCTTCCACGTCCGACAAAGCATCATGGGCTGCATCGTGTTTCAAGCCATTGGCCTCGGTCAGATGCTCCAAACGAAAACTTGGCATGCCATCTTCCCTTTGTGGCCATTGGATTCCTTCAGGTCGCAAAGCATGACAGGCGCGCATCAAATCCATCACATCCCAGCGTGAGTTGCCGTTCATGTATTCACGTTGGTAAGGGTCATAGAGGTTGCGGTAAAAGAGAGACCGGATGCATTCATCGTCGAAACGGATGCTGTTGTAGCCGACCACACAGGTGTTTTCTTGAGAAAAGATGTCATGAATCTTGGCAGCAAAAGCTGCCTCAACCATGCCTTTTTCTTGACACAGTTGCGGCGTGATGCCCGTCACCAAACAACTTTCTGGCGTGGGCAAATAATCGGGCGGCAACTGACAATAGAACATGTCGGGTTCGCCCACAGGGTTTAAATCTTCATCGGTTCGGATCCCTGCAAATTGGGCGATGCGATCAAAGCGCGTGTTGATACCGAAGGTCTCCAAATCATACCAGTAAAATGTCTTCATCCTTTGTTCCCCAACCGACTCAAAACCAACACCACCACAACTGCCACGGCACAGCTGATGCTTGCCCAAAGCAACATCGGCTCATCAAACTGCGACGGCCAGACTGCTTGGTCACTTGCACGCCAGGGCCAGACCCGCGGGAGGGTGCCTAACATCAAACCGGCCAAAAAATAAATCATGGTTTGGTGGAACCGAGACAGCAGGTATTTCAGCAATTTGGCAAAAGACAACAACCCCACCACACAGCCGCCAGCAAACACCAAAAGCACAATAAAATCTTTGGCTTCAACTGCCGTTAATAAAGTCTGGTATTTCCCCAACAGCAACAACAACAAAGACCCAGACAACCCTGGCAAAATCATGGCGCAAATGGCGATGCAACCGGCCAAAAATATGCCCAACAGTCCGGCAGGGAGCACGTCACCCGATTGGCTGCTGAGTAAATAACACAAAACGATGCCAATGATCAAAAACAAACCATCGATCAGCCGGCCCTTGCCTTGTTGCCACAACAACAGCAAAGCAGCCGCCAAAATCAAACCAAAGAAAAAAGCCCACGTCACAACCGCATGTGATGCCAACAACCACTTGATCACCGATGCCAACAACACGATCGATGAGATGATGCCAGCAAACACCGCCAACAGAAACCAACCATCAATCGCTTTCCAAAACGATTTGAATCGCCCTGAGAACACATCTTTGAATGCTTGGCCGTTGACTGAGGCTATGGCTGAAATCAGACGTTCATAAACCCCCACCAACAACGCAATCGTGCCACCAGAAACCCCCGGCACCAAATCCGCCACACCCATCATCATCCCTTTGATGTAAATCCATATATATTGCATCAATTTCACTTTTAATATTCTTTACTAGGAAGCACAGCATGATAAGATTTCTTTCTTGCTCAAGCCACGCCCATTTGTTATGTCCAAAAAATTGCTCAAGCACCCTTTGTCCTTAACCATCTCATGCGTACTGGGTCACAGCATTGCAACTGCAGCTACCATCCCAGTCACCCAAACCGCCGACGACGGAACAGGTTTAATTGAAAACACACTGAGTTGGGCCATTTTACAAGCAAATGAGACCGATGGTGATGATGTCATTGAATTACATACTGACATAACCTTGACGGGTGTGCCCAAACGACTGATTGACTCCAACATCACCATTCAAGGATTCAACACAAAAAAAACTGTCAACGGCAATAACCAATTCAGACCCTTGTTCATCAAGTCAGGTGCTGTGAACCTCAATAACCTTGAAATCACCAATGGCATGGCCAAAGGTGGAGGGAGTTTAAAAGGCGGAGCCGGTGCGGGTCTGGGTGGTGCCCTGTTCATCTATGATGGACTTGTGCAGTTAAATGACGTCACATTCAGTAACAACGCTGCACAAGGGGGAGATTTAAATGTCCCCAACGCCCAAGGTGGTGGTGGTATGTTTGGCGACGGAAATTACTATGGAGGCGGTGGACTCTTTGGCAGTGCAATGGGCAATTTCGTGAATGGCGGTTATGGAGGCTACGGCAATTACCGCAACTATGACCCACATTTTGGCGGGGGTGGCAATTATTTGCCGCCGCCGTATGCCGGTGGTTTTGGCGGTGGTGGCTCACATTCCTTTGATTTTTATGGATTCGATGGTGGCTTTGGCGGCGGTGGCGGGCACACCCTCAATTACAGTCCAAATTTTGGCGGTGGTCACGGCGGATTCGGTGGCGGGGGTGGTACAGCCAGTTATTACAACACCCATGGACAACCTGGATTTGCAGCACACGGTAAAAATGCTGCAGGACTGGGAGGTGCCATGTTTGTTAGGTCAGGGCAAATCACAATGAAACAAGTCGAGTTCCATCAAAACCATGCCATGGCTTCCGACCAAGCCAAAGGATTGGGTGGTGGTTTATTCATCCTTCACAGCAACACACAAATCAACACAAACAACCATGGCATGCCCGATCAACTGCCCCGGGTGATTGGATGTGAAATCACGTTCTTCAACAATGCGGCAGATTCCGATTCAAATGCGACCACAGACAATGATGACTTTTTTGATGCTTCTGAACTGTTCATACCATCAGATGGTGATGCATTCACTGACACCTGCAAGAACAGTCAAAATGTCACTATTTTGGGGAATGGTGTAGAGATTGCTTCTGGTGACATCACACCCGAACACAGTGACATGACAAACTTTGGAGCAGCCGTTAACAACCACACAACGAACGTCAAAGCGTTCACAGTCAACAACTCGGGTGACTCTGTTTTGTTCATCAGAAACATTTATTTAGAGAACGAAGTGCACCAAGCATTTAACCTGATCCACCCGACCCATACTGATTTCTTGATCCCATCACAGTCATCTTCGTTCAGAATCAGATTCACACCCAATAATGCTTTCTCCATTTCTACTGCAATGGTTTACATCGAAACCAATGACCCAGACACGCCCATTCACAGTTTCAGAATCCAAGGCCAGTCAGTTCATGATTTTCTTTTCAGAAATGGATTTGGTGCGCCTTGAACCCATCAAAATGCACTCACTTTTGTTTGATGGCGTCTCTGTGATTTTTCCACGCCACCAACAAACCCAATGCGAAAAAGGCCCCGGGTGGCAGGATGGCAATCAAGAAGCCGCTGTAGTCATTGAGGAAAGTAATTTCGATGTGCTGTCCCCAATCACCCAACAGCAAATGGGCACCTGAGAACAGGGTGCCTTGACCGATGATTTCCCGCATCACACCAATCAAAAGCAAAACCCAGGCAAAACCCAAAGCCACAAACAAGCCATCTTTAAGCGATTGAGACAAGCTGTTCTTTGAAGCAAAGGCCTCTGCCCGCGCCATGATCACACAGTTGGTGACAATCAAAGGAATGAAAATACCGAGTGACAGGTACAGCTCGTGGAAAAAAGCATTCATGACCATTTCCAAAGCCGTGACCACCGACGCGATCAGCAAAACAAACAATGGGATGCGGATTTCTTTGTGAATGATGGGTCGAATCAGCGACACCAGGGCGTTGGTGACCAACAACACCATCAGGGTCGCCAGGCCCATGCCCAATGCATTGATGGCGGTGTTGGAAACAGCCAACAGCGGACAAAGACCCAACATTTGCACCATGGCGGCGTTGTTGTACCACAATCGGTCTTTGATGAACCTGTCTGCGGTTGGATTGGATTCACTGCCCATACACCACCCCTTTTTGTTGTTTGGTGGCTGGCACCAGCCATTGTTTTTGATGTGTTTCGAAGTATTGCAAGGCTTTGTGAGTGGCTTGGACAATGGCACGTGGTGTGATGGTGGCACCCGTGATTTGATCGAATTCCCCGCCGTCTTTTTGCACTTTCCAACCATTTTGATTGGGTTGGTTCATGCTTTTGTCATCAAATTGAATCAGCCAGTCACCTTTGCGCCGTTCGACCAAATCACCCAGTCCAGGGGTTTCTTTGTGTGCAATCACTTCAACCGCTGGCAAGTTTGGATCGCGGTATCCAGGAACAAGTTTTCCACGATCGGTCGGGCTGCCGATGGGTCCACCCAGTCCAGCCTTCATGCGCGGGAACCCACCACCGCTTTCGTG
>JAUHZH010000372.1 GCA_030426065.1 Gammaproteobacteria bacterium | reverse complement strand
AAATCAACCAGCATTTCGGCACTGACTTCAGATGTGTATGCACCTTTGTTGTGGCGCGACAGGTTTTGTCCACCCCAAGCGATGTTGGATGATTCCAACACGCCTGCCACAGCATGGATGTGTGTGAATGATGGAAACACCGCCACATCACATGTCATGCCTCTCGATGTGGCTTCTTTCAATTCACCAGCCAATGATTGAACGGATGCCAAGCTTCCGTTCATTTTCCAGTTGCCGGCAACCATCAATTTACGCATCGCCTTCTGCTCCTTCAGTTTCTCCATCCAGGCCTTCACCTTCTTCGTCATCCATGACAACCACTTTCGCCACACTGACCAAGGATTCTTTGTCAGCCAAACGAATCAAAGTCACACCCTGGGTGTTTCGTCCGACCACTGAAATGCCATTAACGGCCGTGCGAACCAATGTGCCGCCGTTCGAAATCAACATGATTTGGTCATCATCTTGCACTTGGCAAGCGCCAACCACTTCACCGTTGCGATCTGAAGTTTGAATGGCAATCACACCTTGTCCTGAACGCTTGATGCGTGAAAACTCTTCCAACTTGGTTTGTTTGCCATAACCGTTTTCAGTACAAACCAAAACATTGCCTTCTTCAGCAACAAACATCGACACCACTTTGGCGTCGCCTTTCATGGTGATGCCACGGACACCACGGGCGGTTCTGCCCATGCTGCGCACATCAGATTCATGGAATCGAATGGATTTACCTGCGGTTGTGAACAAGAACACGTCTTGATCACCGTTGGTCAATTCCACATTGACCAAATGATCACCTTCCAAAAGACCCAAGCCGATGATGCCATTGGCACGCGGCCTTGAGAAATTACTCAAAGGTGTTTTCTTGACCACACCTTTGGCTGTGGCAAAGAACACGTACTTGTCTTCTTCGTATTCCCTGACTGGCAAGATGGCGGTGATTTTTTCTCCTTTATCCAGTGGCAGCAAATTCACCAATGGTTTGCCACGTGCGGTGCGTGAAGCCATGGGCAGTTCATAAACTTTGAGCCAATAGACTTGACCTTCATTCGAGAAACACAACAACGTGTCATGGGTGTTCGCCACCCACAGTTTCTCAATGAAATCTTCATTTTTCATCGACGTGGCCGATTTACCTTTACCACCACGGGTTTGGGCTCGGTACACATCCAGCTGCTGCATTTTGGCATAGCCTTCATGCGATAAGGTGACCACCACATCTTCTTCGATGATCAAATCTTCCATGGTCAGGTGACGCTGACGCTCCATGATGTGGGTGCGACGTTCATCACCGTACTGCTCTTTGATTTCTTCCAGCTCTTCACGAACCACTTCCATCAAGCGATCTGGGTTGGTCAAGATTTCCAAGTACTCTTTGATGCGGACGATGATTTCTTTGAATTCATCGGTGATCTTGTCCTGCTCCAGCCCCGTCAAGCGATGCAGTTGCAAGTCCAAGATGGCTTTGGCTTGCACTGGTGACAACTGGTATCCTGCCTCAAAAAAGCCGTAGGCATCTTCGAGGTTTTCAGGGCGGCACAAATGGGCATCGTCATCAAGCATTGCCGCGATCAATGAAGAATCCCACTTCTTGGCCAAAAGACGTTCTTTGGCTTCGGTTGGGTTTTTCGAGGTTTTGATCAGTTCGATGACTTCTTCGATGTTGGCCAAAGCAACAGCCAACCCTTCCAATATGTGTGCACGGTCACGCGCTTTGCGCAATTCAAAGATGGTTCTTCGGACCACCACTTCACGGCGGTGTTTCAAGAACTCATTCAAAATCTCAATCAGAGACAAGGTGCGTGGTTGGCCATTGACCAAAGCCACCATGTTGATACCGAACACCGTTTGTAATTGCGTCAATTGATACAGTTGGTTCAGAATCACTTCCGCCACTTCACCGCGGCGCAACTCAATCACGATGCGCATGCCGTCTTTGTCAGACTCATCGCGCAAAGCCGTGATGCCTTCAATTTTTTTCAGTTTGATCAGCTCTGCAATCTTCTCAATCAAACGGGCCTTGTTGACCTGATAAGGGATCTCATTGACCACAATGGTTTGTTTGCCCGTCGATTCCTCGGTTTCAATCTCGCTGCGGGCACGCATGTAAATTTTTCCGCGCCCTGTTTCATAGGCATCGCGGATGCCGGCTGAACCATTGATGAAAGCAGCGGTTGGAAAATCTGGCCCTGGCAAATGCGTCATCAACTCATCCAGTGTGATGTCGCCTTTGTACGACAAGGCAATCACGGCATTGATGACTTCAGTTAAATTGTGTGGTGGGATGTTGGTGGCCATACCCACGGCAATGCCCGACGAGCCATTGACCAACAGTGCCGGAACACGCGTGGGCAACACCTCTGGTTCAGCATCGGTTTCATCGTAGTTGGGAACGAAATCGACGGTTTCCTTGTCGATGTCTGCCAACATTTCATGGGATATTTTGGCCATGCGCACTTCGGTGTAACGCATCGCGGCAGGTGAATCACCATCGACAGAACCAAAGTTACCCTGACCATCGACCAACAAGTAACGCATAGAAAACGGTTGGGCCATGCGGACAATGGTGTCATAAACGGCTGAATCACCGTGTGGGTGGTACTTACCGATCACATCACCGACCACACGGGCCGATTTCTTGTGAGCCTTGTTCCAGCTCACACTGAGCTCGTTCATGGCAAACAGCACACGCCGGTGGACTGGTTTCAGGCCATCCCTG
>JAUHZH010000371.1 GCA_030426065.1 Gammaproteobacteria bacterium | reverse complement strand
GTCCCTACAAGCCGGGGTATTCAGCCCGGATGGCCAACAATGTTTGTCCGCTCAAGCCACCGGTTCGGCCGCAGAGGCCTTGGGTCATGAATTGGCAGATCAACTGCTACAACAAGGCGCCCGAGCGATTTTAGATCTGGCCGACTGATGTGGCATCCTGAAATGCGCCTGATCCTGACCAGACCTCGTTCAAAAATGGCACAAGCCCTGGCCGAATACCAGGCCCACGGCTGGTCTTGCGTCGAAGCGCCTTGTATTGACACCATCACCACACCCGGACTCAAAGCGGAATGGTTGACATCGGCTCAACAAGCCCCTTGCTTGGTGGTGCTGAGCAGCCACGCCCTCCAGCATGCTTTGAAAATCAAACCCGATTTTCGGGTTGAAGACCCCAGTCGAGTGATTGCCGTTGGCCCCGCTGTGAAACAAGCCTGGCATGATGCTTTCGGCCAGTCCATCACAGATGCCGGTGGCGATTCAGAAGCAGTGATTGAAGTCATCACCCAAAGACAGGTGGCTCGATTGTGTGTGTTGACAGCAGCGGGTGGTCGAGAATTGATCAAATCTCACGCCCTAAAAAATCGCATCAGCTACCAACAAATCAATTGTTACCAACGCATTGGCTTGCCTTTGGATGTCCAGCTTTGGCGCACAACATTGCAACAAGGTGATGTGGTGTTGACGGCCACCAGCGGTCAAATCATCCAACACATCAAGCAAAAATTGCCGGATGATTTGTGGCTTTCATTGACCAAGCAAGCCGTGGTGGTGCCTTCAAAGCGACTCGTTTCAGTGGCTCGTCAAGCAGGGTTTACAGACGTCGTTTTGGCTGCTGATGCCAGCAACCCTTCGATGCTGGCTGCTATAGAAAATCGGTGGGGTAGGCGTGCTGCCACTTGACTGATTTGATTTTGAAATGGTCATCGTGCCGCTGTAAAACCACATCAAACTTCATCAATTGAGCCCGGGCTTCTGAAATCGCACTGATGTCACTGATGGGTGTCCCGCCCAGGGCCGCTGCGACTTCCACTCGCACCTCATTGTCACTCAGCCACTCGGTTTCTTTCAACACCTGCGTGATGTGAACACTTTTGTGTTTCATGAACCGGAAGTGCAGCATCCTTTGGATGTCTTTTTGGCTCCAACCGTTGTCAGGGCGGAATGATTCGTCAAAATACGCCATCAGCTCGCTGGTTTTTTTGCCTTCGGCCAACACCTCCATTTGTGCCAAGTCCTGGCGCAATTGTTGCTCTTTGCTCAAGGGCGCTTGGCCACAACCCAACAGCAACAAAAACAAAGACAGGATCAAAATGTTTTGAAATTTCATGACAAGCAAAGGTGAGTGATGAAAGAAAATATTGTATCATGTTTGTCATCCATAAACGTGATGGGAGTCGCGACCATGAAAGCCTTGATGTTGCCTGTTTTGTTGACCTTAGCTGCCAGCCATGCCATCGCCAACGAGCCGAAATCAACCCAACAAAAACCTTTACCAGCCAACGAGCAGACCACCAGGAAAGCCGTTTTGCCAATCAATGAGCCAACCGAAATTCGGGTCATTGTCGAGAAAAAGCAAACCATTGAAGAATACAGGCACCGCGGCGAATTGATCTTGGTCAAAGTCATCCCCAACAAGGGCAAACCCTATTTCATTGACCCACTGGAAAACAAGCAACTGGGATCAGGTAAAGAGTTAATGGAAGCCGGGGTCAAACCCGTGCACTGGGTGATCAAGGAGTTTTGAACATGACGGTGCGCCAGAAATTTGTCGTGCTGCTGTTGGTACTGCCGGCATTGACCGCTTTGTGGGCTCAGTTTTGGCAACCCGCTTGGTGGTTGTTCGTGCTTTGGCTGCCTTTGGGGTTGCTTGGCCTCAGGGACATGTTCCAAACCAAGCGTGCGGTGCTGCGCCTGTACCCCGTAATCGGTCATTTCCGTTACCTGTTCGAATCCATCCGACCCGAGATTCAACAGTATTTTGTTGAATCCGACCTCAATGGCACGCCGGTGCCACGAGAGTTCCGCGCCCTGGTTTACCAAAGGGCCAAAGGTGACCGTGACACACGCCCTTTTGGCACCATCATGGACGTCAATGCCGATGGATATGAGTGGATCAACCATTCTATGGCGCCGAAACACCACCACGATTTCAATCCCCGCATTCGTTTTGGCGGGCCAGATTGTCAACAACCTTATGATGCATCCCCTTTGAACATTTCGGCAATGAGTTTTGGCTCATTGAGTCGCAATGCCATCACGGCATTGAACTTGGGGGCCAAAGCCGGTGGCTTTGCCCACAACACCGGCGAGGGCGGCATCAGTCCATACCACAGACAAGGTGGCGATTTGATATTCCAATTCGGCACGGGCTACTTTGGTTGCCGCGATGAAAACGGTGACTTTTGCCCCGTTAGGTTCAAGGAAAAAGCCAACCTGCCTGAAGTCAAAATGATCGAAGTGAAATTGTCGCAAGGGGCCAAACCCGGTCATGGCGGCATCTTACCCGCGGTCAAACTGACTCAAGAGATTGCAGACATCCGTCACGTGGCATTGGGTAAAGACGTGATATCACCAGCTGCCCATACGGCATTTTCCAATCCCGTCGAGATGATGAATTTCATCGCAAAATTGCGAAAACTTTCGGGCGGAAAACCAGTGGGGTTCAAGTTGTGCATTGGCCACCGCAGTGAATTCATCAGTGTGTGCAAAGCCATGTTGAGCACGGG
>JAUHZH010000370.1 GCA_030426065.1 Gammaproteobacteria bacterium | reverse complement strand
GTCATGGCTACCTTGGATTTCAAAAACAAAACCGTGCAGCTTGGCGGCCAATTTTTGAACCCAAGCGGCGACATCATGGCCGACATGAAAATCATCCGTGCTTTTTATGAAAATGTCAAAGGCAAAAACCCTGAGAAACAAGGTCCCGTTGCCGTTAAACCTTGAACAATTCGCAGTAAAGTCTAAAATCGTGAAAAAGTGCAAAGAACGGGCGCTGATATGTTGTAAACTATGACAACGAAAATTTTTACAAAAAGCCTTGGAGTTACCCAATGAACAAAACAACGAAACTAATGATGGTTCTTCTGCTGGCATTTGGCATCAGTGCTTGCACGAACAAATCAGACAACACAAAACCTGAAAACAGTGATCCTGTTGATAACACTCCTGTTGTTGACACCACACCTGTTCATGACCCCATGTCTTGTTGCAGCCCAAGCGATTTGACAGGAGAAGGTAATTTGCTGGCTCAGCGAGTCATATACTTTGATTACGACCAATCAACCATCCGTTCTGAGTACCGTGAGTTGATTGCTTTGCACGCCCGTTACTTGAGTGAAAACCCAGGTGCCCGCATGACTTTAGAAGGCCATGCCGATGAACGCGGTACCCGTGAATACAACTTGGCCCTGGGTGAACGCCGTGGTCAAGCCGTTGCCAACTTGATGAAAGCACAAGGTGCTTCAGACCATCAAATCAATGTGGTCAGCTACGGTGAAGAACGCCCTGAAGCCACATGCAGCAACGACTCTTGTTGGTCACAAAACCGACGCGCTGTGGTGGTTTACACAACCGTTCAGTAAACTTTTACTGTTGAAAACTGTCAAAGAACCCGACTCCTGGTCGGGTTTTTTGCATTTAATAAAAAGGTATTTGTCATGAAAAAATTACTCATCTTTGCTGTGCTGTGTTTCACCGGCTTGTCTTCACAAGCTCAAAAATTGTCCATCCAAGAACGCTTGGCCAAATTGGAACGGGCCGCTGGCAGCGGTGATCAAGGAGGCACCGCTGATTTGGTGTTGCAAGTGCAACAGTTGCAGCAGCAGATAGCCCAGCTGCAAGGCACCATTGAAGAACAAAACCACCAAATCAACCAACTCAAAGAGCGTCAAAAAGTGCTTTATGTCGACATGGACAGCCGATTGGTTCGCATCGAAGAAGCCTTTGGTGGCCAACCCAAAAACGAATTGACAGAAGATTCAGCCATCGATGACCAGGTCACAGAAGAACGGGTGACCCTGGGTGCACCCACCGTACGACCTGCTATCGATGCTCAAGTCAGCACGACCACAGTTGCTCAAGGCCAAGTGGATTCAACCGATATTGAAGAAAACAATGCGGCCAAAGCACAATACCAAGTGGCTTTCAATCAGTTGAAAGCTGGTCGTTTCAACGAATCTTCACGCTTGTTCGAAGACTTCATCCAAGCCTTTCCCAACGACGCACTGACCGACAACGCTTATTATTGGCTTGGTGAATCTTATTACGTGTCGCGCAATTACCCGCTGGCTTTGGCCGCCTTCCAAAACCTGGAACAGCAGTTTCCCTTGAGCAGCAAATTGGCCGACGCTTTGCTGAAAATTGGCTACACTTACCACGAATTGGAAGATTTTTCGCAAGCTGAAACGGCTTTGAACAAAGTGGTGGATTCCTTCCCCAATCAACCCGTGGCACGCTTGGCAGAAAAGCGTTTGAACTTATTGAGACGTGAAGGCAAACTGAATTGAACGAATCACGCGAAAACCAGCTCAAGATTCATGAAATCTTTCACTCCTTACAAGGTGAAAGCAACACATCAGGCTGGCCCACTGTTTTTGTTCGCTTGACCGGCTGTCCCTTGCGATGTACTTGGTGTGACACAGAATACGCTTTTTACGGTGGGCAATGGATGCATTTTGACGACATCATCGATGAAGTGAAGAAGCACAACACCCCTTATGTTTGTGTCACTGGTGGCGAGCCTTTGTCACAAAAACGGGTCCATGGTTTGATGGACCAACTGGTGGACTTGGGTTTTCAAGTCAGTTTAGAAACCTCTGGCGCCTTACCCACCGATCAAGTCAACCCAGCCGTGTCACGTGTGATTGACATGAAGGCACCTGGCTCTGGCGAAGTGGATAAAAATGACATCAGCAATTTATCGGGGCTCAAGGCACATGACCAAGTCAAATTTGTCATCGCCGATGCCACCGATTACCAATGGGCCAAGGAAATGATTTCGGACCATGATTTGACCGCCCAGTGCACGGTCCTGATGTCGCCTGTGGCCGATCAAATGGCAGCCACCACCTTGGCAGATTGGATCATCGCCGATCAACTGCCGGTCCGCTTCCAAATGCAACTTCACAAACAACTTTGGGGCAACACCCCAGGCACATGACCATGACCAGTCAAAACAAAAAAGCCGTCGTGCTGCTGTCCGGTGGATTGGATTCATCCACTTGTTTGGCCTATGCCAAAGACCAAGGCTTTGAATGTTATACCCTGGCCATTGATTACGGCCAGCGCCACCAAGCGGAGTTGATGGCATCGGTACAAATCTCGAAACATTTGGGCGCCATTCGCCACGAAGTCATGCCATTGGACTTGACCCTGTTTGGCGGTTCGGCTTTGACCGACGATGCCATGGATGTGCCTGACTATGGCGAAGAAGACCAAGCCATTCCCAGCACCTATGTGCCGGCCCGCAACACCATATTCCTTTCCATCGCTTTGGCTTATGCAGA
>JAUHZH010000369.1 GCA_030426065.1 Gammaproteobacteria bacterium | reverse complement strand
ACGGTGGTCTTGGACAGTCGTCCCAAGAACCAGTTGTCTACATCGTCCTGGTATTCATTGATGGTTTTGGCCCACTTGATGAGCTTACCGTTAGTGCCATTACAAGTGGAGCTGCCCAATGAGCCCGCTGATGGTACCGCCGTTGAGCCTTCACAAATGCGGGTTTCCGATGTGGTCAGGTTGCCATGAAGGATGTCTGTGGCATCGTAGTAAAAATCGGTGAGGGTGACTTTGTTGTCACTGACTCCATTGATGGCCACTTGGGCATTGAAGTTGTCATTACTGACAATGTCCAAGTTGTTGTTCTTCTCATAGCTTTGTTTCAAGTAAGGGAAGTGAACTTTTCTACCTTGGGCCAATGTGGTGACATGTGAACCATAAGTTGTGACCCCTTCTGCCAACACATGACTTTGGTTTGTGCTGTCAAGGAACTCGGTTGTGGTAGAGATTGGCATGCCAATGAAAGGGAATGATTGGTTATAAACGGTTGTGGTCAAAACATCATGGCTCAAATCATGGGTGCTCATTGACTCAAATCCCAATGAACCACGACCACCACCTTGGATTTTAAGCCCAGAGTAGAAATACCTCACACGTGTGGTGGCATTTGGTAATGTAGCCGTTGGTGACGGTTTAATGACTTCACTCAACAAATACATGGGAGACAGTAAATCAAAAACAGGTGAACCGTTACCGTAGTTTTGTGAATTCAAAATACTACCGGAGCTTCTGGCATACATGTCGGTGTTGTTTTGATCCGTCATGGCATGGTATACCAGCTCAATTTCAGAGCCGCCCACCAAGGCACCCGATGTTTGGTTGATCGATGTGATTTTGTTCCTGGTGTTCCAAGCGTTGTTGGCAAACCTGACGAGTTGATTGGTGTCCCAATCACCGTTGGATTTTTGTCTCCTGAGCAAGCCGAAATAATCAAAATGACCATCACCATCGATGTCAAAGAATGTGTTGCTGTAGTTTTGAGGCTCTCTGTTCGTGTCGCTGTTGTAAGCCAATAAATTGGTATTGACAGGCGCTCCGTATCCAAAAGTGCCATAGGCCTGTCTGCCGTAAGTATACAACTGGTAATACACATTGCCAGTGCCACCCAGAGGCAACGTGGCTGGCATCAACATGTCGGTGTCACCATCCAAATCATAATCCAAGAACTGGGTTAAGAAATTTCTGGCACAAGCGTTGGTGTCTTCAATTTGGTTGTTTTCTACATCACAGGTGGTGACTTCACCTGCTGGTAAGTTTTGCGCATGAATGGCTTGCGCTGGTGAAAACTGCCATTGTTGATATTCTGTGGCGCCCGTGAATCCACCACTCCTGGTCACTTCAACAGAATGACCCAAATTCAATCGGTATTGATGAACACCATTTCTGTCAAGGTAAGTGAAGTCACCCATGCCATCGCCATTGATGTCTCTGACGGTGGATGAATCGTGTTTTTCACTGATGTTGGCTGTACACTGGCCGTACGTGTTACCGTTTTCACAAGCCACAACATATTGGTTGCTGTTCTTTAAAATACCCGCACGACCGGCATAGGCGAAACTCACTTCACCTGCGGCATTTTGTTTTGCCACCATGAACGCTTTGAACTGCTGTTCACAAGGTTCTGATCCGCCAGGCAGACCTTCCGTGGTGGCATCATCTGATTCACTTAACCTGCCTTTATAGATAGGCGGTTGAAATTCGTCATTGGATGCATTTGCCGGTGCCAAAGGTGCTGGTATTTCACATGTGTCAGTATTTAGGCCGCCTTTAATGTACTGATATGTATAGGTCAACAGCATATCATTGAGACCGTCCCCATTGAAATCTGTGGGCACCATTTCAATTTTATCAATGATGGTTTCTTGTGGATAATCTGACCAGATGTATTTATTGACACACTGACCAGGGCCCGTGCCTGCAGCTCCTGGGACATTGTCACAAATCATGTCCACAGGAACCAACTGCGCCTCATCCAGATCAACCACATAATGATCGGCTGGATTGGTTGATGGCGCCACGCGGTTGCCAGGGTAAATTTTACTTGGGTAAACTTTGTATTTGAAATGACCTGGGTTGATTTCATCGAAGGTGATCAAATCAGGTAAGCCATCGGCGGTGTAATCCAAGAAAGCGCTGCCACTGATGGTCTCAACAAAGGGAACACTGGTTGTGTATGCGTTCAAATCAGAAGTACAGCCTGGTTGACCGATTCTGGTACAGATGCTGAACCCATTTGAGAAAAATATTTTGTAATTTGTATAAAAGTCACCATTCCTTTGTGGCGTTAACAAATCTTGGAATCCATCACCATTGAAATCATACACAAACCACATTTCACCATTGAAGTTATCAATCTCGTCGGCATGGAAAGGTTGTACGTCTGTTAAACACAAGGCATCAAAATATGGGCCCATCTCATCATATTCCTCACAAGATGCATCAGACCAAGGGATGCTGCCAGCCGTGTCTTCAAAAGTGCTTTTATTTAAAGCCACCCAATATTTGGCTTGAAGATCTTGAACAAAAGATCCACCCCTGTCATAGCCCCTGATGAAAATCAATTCCATTTGACCGTCACCGTTCAAATCGATGGGCTTGAATGAACCATAACCCATTTCTTTCAATTTCCCTATGTCAGTGCTTTGTTGCGAATTATTTGAAACCCCTATTTCTGTATCAGCCTGATCCCAAGTGAAATCAACAGGCTCTAAACATGTGTTGTTTTGTAAGCACTGTTGG
>JAUHZH010000368.1 GCA_030426065.1 Gammaproteobacteria bacterium | reverse complement strand
TGTGATCACCAACCTTACCGGATTTTCATGGTCAGACTCATCACGGAGGTCACTCACCATGGGCAGTTTCTTGGCGCGCATTTGAGTCGCTATTTGGTCCAAAACCTTGCTGCCTGAACACTGGTGCGGCAACGCTGTTACCACCAAATCATTGCCTTCACGCTCGTAAACAGCCCGCATGCGGATGCTGCCATGTCCGGTTTCATACATGTTCAATATATCAGCCGGCGGTGTGATGATCTCTGCTTTGGTTGGGTAATCAGGTGCTTGAATGAATTGACACAATTCTGGTATTTCGGCCTGCGGGTGGTCAATCAAATGCAGCAAGGCATTGGCGACTTCCGTTAAATTGTGCGGTGGTAAATCGGTAGCCATCCCCACAGCTATACCAGAGGCACCGTTCAACAAAACATTCGGCAAGCGCGCTGGCAGCCACTCGGGTTCTGTCAATGTGCCGTCGAAATTAGGCACCCAATCGACGGTCCCATTGGGCAGTTCACTGAGCAGCGTTTTGGCATAAGCGGTCAGGCGCGACTCGGTGTAACGCATGGCTGCAAATGATTTTGGGTCATCAGGTGAGCCAAAATTTCCTTGTCCATCCACCAAAGGGTAACGGTATGAAAATGATTGGGCCATCAAAACCATGGCTTCATAACAAGCCGAATCGCCATGGGGATGGAATTTACCAATCACATCACCGATGGTTCTGGCTGACTTTTTGTGCTTGGACTGGGCAGACAATCCCAGCTCACTCATGGCATATACGATGCGACGTTGAACCGGCTTCAAACCATCACCGACAAAAGGCAATGCCCGATCCAGCACCACATACATGGAATAGTCCAAATACGCTTTCTCTGCGTATTCACCCATTGAAATTGTTTCGAAATCCATCCGCAATCAATTGATAACAAAGCAGCGATTGTAGCGGATTTCACCTTCAAAAATCAGCAACAATTGACACAGATGCTCTGAGACAACAGCCATTGAACTTACGAAGCCCATCGTTTAAAATCAATGGTATCCAAACAGAGACACGCTCATGAAAAAATGCTTATTTTTGTTGCTCATATGGCAAGGAAGCTGGGCCACCGTGTGGTACACAGACCGAGAAATCGACACCTTCTTGACCCAAGCTGATAGCGATGCAAACAACTTGGTGACAAAGATGTTGACCAGCCAGTCACCTGTCGAGACCTTGAAATCATGGCTGACATCAGAGACAGACCCACTCAACAAGGAGTACCAACTTTTTCAATTGCTTGACCATTGGGCCCATAACACGCCCGATGCACACTTTGATGCGGCTTTGAAACAATTGACACAATACCAATCAATCTCAACCCGAAGCTACCACCATGCAGGTCCCAACCACCACGAATTTATTTTTCCTGTGGCCAGTAAGGCACGTGGTGTAGAAAACATTTGGCTGGCCCACCGCAGTCAGCAAGAAGCAGCAGACATCATTGCCCACCACAAGCAACCTTGGGCTGCTTTGTCGGATCTGTTATCACGTGAATCCCGCCCCATCGAATTCGCCGTCAAACAAGCCATTGCCAATGCACCCTCTGTGCAGCGTGAGGCATTGGCGAACCACTTGTTGGCCGATACAATTTGGCCCATCCAAGCTTCCATGGCGATTGCCCATTTGGTGACCCTACAGAATGACCCAACATTGTCTGAGAAGGCCATACAAATGTTGCCCAAAATGGCGGCTGAGCGTGTTTTTCGTCACTTGGCAGATCAACGAGACCCTGAGCTTATAGAACTGATCATCCAATCTGACAAAACCCAGGCCGACCCGAATTTTGTCGCCAGCCTGTTAAGCCAGCACCAAGACATCCCAGCCGTGGTTGATCACTTGATCAAGCAATTGAGCCAACCCGCTGCCGCCAATGGCGCTGCTTTCGCCTTGCGACAGAACAACGACCCGATGCTCAGGCTGCGACTACAACAACTGCAAAAAAACCAACCCAATGAAGGCATGAACAAACACATTGAGTTCATTCTCCAAGACCCTAAACAGGAGCAACAACGATGAACACAATGAAAGCATTTGTAAAAGCAGTTGTGGTCGCTGGCATGTTGGCTCCTCCAGTGGTGGTGGGCCAACAAATCATCGATTGGACGGAACAAAATGGCACTTTGGGGTTGGGCTACCCAGTGCCCATTCCTGTAGACACTTCGGAGCCTTTCGATGGTTTCAGGACCTACAATGGCTTACACCAAAAACACCAAATGATTGCCAACGAAAACCCCAATATCACCGCCCATGTGGTTGGACAATCTATGGCTGGCAGAGACATTTGGGCTTACCGTTTGAGTGATGCCGATGAAACGACGCGCTTTGGCACTGCTGAGGGCGGCATGCTGATGAATGCAGGCATCCATGCCCGTGAATGGCAGTCACCAGAAACTTCAACGGCCATCATGGAACTGATTCATGCCAACCGAAATGACGGATCAATCCACCAATATTTATTGGAAAACACCAGCATCGTGATCATTCCAGTCAACAACGTTGATGGCTTCCTGCAAACCCAACGCTTTCCCAGAAGCAACTATTACTCAGCTCAAAATGGGCCCAGAGACGGTCGAATGAGGCGCAAAAACATGCGCGGCGTGGATGAAGTGTTGACCACCAGCGGCGACCACTTGCTGGGGATTGACTTGAATCGCAACAACGACCCTTATTGGGCGTTCACTGTCAACTGGCCCAACCCCAGGTCATCCGGTGATCCCACTTCGATTG
>JAUHZH010000367.1 GCA_030426065.1 Gammaproteobacteria bacterium | reverse complement strand
TTATGCCATCCCTTACAATGCCGCTTTGATGACCCAAGCAGGTGTCACCACTGCCATCAACTCAGATTCTGCTGAAATGTCACGTCGCCTGAACCAAGAAGCAGCAAAGTCTGTTAAATACGGTGGCATGAGCGAAGAAGAAGCTTGGAAACTCGTCACATTGAACCCGGCCAAACTGTTGCATCTTGATGACCGCATGGGTTCTGTCAAAGTGGGTAAAGATGCCGACTTGGTTTTGTGGTCTGACAACCCATTGTCTATCTATGCCCGAGCCAACAAAACCATGGTTGACGGCGTGATTTACTACGATCGAGACCAACAAGCCGACTTGGAGGCACGCATCGCAGCCGCCAAAGTGGATTTGATAGAAAAGGCCAAAAATGACAAAGGTCCTAAGAAGCCATTCCGCTCCGCGCCTCAAAAGCTGTTCCATTGTGACACTTTGATTGGCACCGAAGCCAACGAACACAACCACCACTGAAGGAGCTCATCATGAAAAAATTAATCACAGCTACATTGATGGCGACTGCCTTCACCATCCAAGCATTGACACCAGAGCCAGCCCCTGAACAGTCAGAGGCCGTCGTGTTCACCAATGCCACCATCCACATAGGCAATGGAGAAGTTCTTGAAAACGCTCAACTGGCTTTTGAGAATGGCACCATCAGCCGCATTGGGCATTTCAAATTGGCCAATTCAGGTCAGGAAATAGACCTGGAAGGAAAGCACATCTACCCGGGGCTGATACTAACCAACAGCAACATTGGCTTGACCGAAGTGGATTCTTTCAAAGCCACCAGGGACTTTTCTGAAACCGGTCAATCAAACCCCAATGTCAGGAGTTTGATTGCTTACAACACAGACTCAGAACGCATCCCTGCCCTGCGCTTCAATGGTGTCTTGTTGGCACAAACCACACCATCAGGCGGTTTGGTCAGTGGCACATCGTCGGTGGTTCAGTTGGATGCTTGGAACTGGGAAGACGCCGCCATCAAAGCCGATGACGGTTTGCACATCAATTGGCCAGCTGCTTGGCGAAAACAATTTGATTGGAGCACCTTTTCCATGCAGTTGAAAGAGGACAAAAAATACATCGAGAAAACCAATCTAATCAAAGCGCTGTTTAATGATGCCAAGCACAGCAGTGGCAAAGGCAATCTGAAACTGGCAGCGGTCAAACCTGTTTTCAATGGAGAGAAAACAGTTTTTGTCCACACCAACAGCCCCAAAGCCATCATTGAGTCCATCACTTACCTTCAGGGCGCGGGGGTGGAAAAAGTGGTTTTAATCACCGGTCAGGCCGCACTGAAAGTAACTGATTTCATTAAAGATTCAGGTGTGCCCGTGATTGTAGAATCAGTACACAGTCTGCCTCATTCGCAAGATGGCAGCATCGATGCGGCTTATGCACTGCCCGCTCAATTGGCCAAAGCAGGCATTGAAGTCAGTTTGTCCTACCCAGGCTCCATGAGTTCTCGCAACTTGCCATTCATTGCAGGCACCACAGTTGCCTATGGCAATGACAAAGAAACGGCATTGCAAATGATCACTTTGAACCCCGCCAAAGCACTGGGTATAGATGCACAATACGGCAGCCTTGAAACAGGCAAATCGGCCACTTTGTTCATCACTGAAGGCGATGCATTAGACATGCGTGGCAACATCTTGGTCGACGCCTATATAGATGGCCGAAAAATCGACCTCAATGGTCAGCAACAACAATTGAATCAAAGATTCAAAGAAAAATACGCACAATAAAATTCTAGTATATTGATGCAATTCCACAGGCCGCTTCATTTTCAAGCGGCCTTTTTATTTGGCTTAGGCTACCCGGTGCTGATCACTTCTTCATATGGATTCAGCTTTCCATCGCAATGTTCATGAATGCCACATCAATTGTCATCGTAAGTGATTGTCTTTCTTGACTATTTGTGATTAAATCAATAGACAATAAGACAGCCGTCTTATTCATTACAATTAAAAAAGGAGGAAATCAATATGAGAGTTGCATCAGGCGTTCTATTAATCATTGCTGCGGTTTTGAATTTGTTGGCATCTTTGGGTTATCTGGCTGGTGGCGCAGCCACCACAGGTGTTTCCAATATGGCAGACTCTGCAGTGGTTCAACAGCAACAAATGACTGAAGAAGAAAAAGCCCAATTAGAACAAATCAAAAGCGAAGTCGGTGGCACTGGCATTGGTTTGATGGCATTTGGCGTGTTCTTGTTGGTCAGCGTGGGTATCTTGATTGCAGGAGCCGTTTTCTTGTTCCAAAACAAGAAAGGCCAATTCATTATGGTGGCCGGGGCCATGGCCGTGGTTGCCGAAGTCATTGGGATACTGATCACCAACTTTGGTGTCACCAACATCATAGGCTTGGTGGGTGGCATCATGGCCATTCTGTGTGCCCGTTCTATGGGCAACGCGCCTGCACCTGTAGATGCAGAATAAAACTGTGACTGTAGCAGTGATTCACTGATTACATGAAATCAAGTCACATCAGGACGGGCGTGGTTTCCACGCTCGTCAAACAAGATTTATACCATTCGTTCAGAAGTGCCAGGGGCTTGTTGTTCTTGGTGTTTTTTGGGGTTTTCTGGCTTTGGCTTTTTTCCAAATTATCAGGTGGTGCTGCACAATGGCTGGCCAATCCTGAAGGCAATGTGGTCATTGGGTACTTATTTGACCCTGAAGTTGCGCGCTCATTGTTCATTGGCAAATCACCCACCTTTTCAGCCTATTATTTGCTTGCC
>JAUHZH010000366.1 GCA_030426065.1 Gammaproteobacteria bacterium | reverse complement strand
GGTGAGGACGGTTTCTACATAACTTTAAAACACTTCCTTTCCAGCAAGCTGCGAAAATCGCTCCCAACCATTGGCGTTCAGGAGTTAACCAGCGGCTGTCGCCGACTGGTGAACATGGGTCTCAAGGTTTATCATTTGTCGTCTGTCAGGTGAGGACGGTTTCTACATAACTTTAAAACACTTCCTTTCCAGCAAGCTGCGAAAATCGCTCCCAACCATTGGCGTTCAGGAGTTAACCAGCGGCTGTTGCCGTCTGGTGAACATGGGTCTCAAGGTTTGTCATTTGTCGTTTGTCGGGTGAGGACGGGTTCTACAAAGGCATTCAACACTTCTTTGGCGCCTGTCTGAAAAAATGCCCATCCCTTCGCAGCAAAACCACAGGTCAAAAGGCAAAAATCAAACACTTACAGCCGTGTCATTATCGTACATTCACAGTATCCATAAAAAGGCATGTCTCACAAAATCTACCGCAAACCCTTTGTGGCTGGGCGTTTGCTGCTGTTATCCACAAAGCCTGTGGATAACTTTGTTGATAACTGGCTTGTTTTCCCCTTTTCTGCACACCATCAAAGGCCAGTCCTCAAAATGGTTAATTTTTAACCACATGTTATTTGTCCTTATTTATCAATATGTTACAAAATTATCTTAATGCTTTATTTACATATTTTCGATTAAATGATTGAAAGTTGCATTTCTGTTATGGCTTGTGAATAAAATCCAGAAAAAGCAAGTGTTTTTTCAGTTTTTATGCCACAACAAGGCAGATTCTCTGCTTTTTTTGTAATCGATGACTGGCATGGGATAGCCACATTGTTTTCGGGTTTCGGGACTAGGATTGTGGATTTCTTTGGCGGACACACCCCTCAATTCAGGCACGAATTCCGCGATAAAATCCCCATTGGGGTCGAACCGCCTTGATTGCGTTTCTGGGTTGAAAATCCGAAAAAACGGCGCCGCATCGCAACCTGTTGATGATGACCATTGCCATCCACCGTTGTTTGAAGCAAAGTCGCCATCAATCAAATGTTGCATAAAAAACCGCTCCCCCATGCGCCAATCCACCAAACACAGCTTGCACAGGAAAGAAGCCGTCACCATCCGAAGTCGGTTGTGCATCCAACCCGTTTGTAACAGCTGTCTGATGCCAGCATCCACCAGTGGAAAACCCGTGACCCCTTTTCGCCATGCATCAAACAAATGCTCAGGGCCCGGCCAAAGGTCTTTGGCTTGTGCTTTAAAAGTTTGGTTCATGACCAGCTTGGGGTATTCCCAAAACAAATCCGCATAGAATTCCCGCCACACCAATTCACTGACCCACACACTTTCCATTGCCGATTCGCCTTGCACTTGAATGGCATGAGCCAAACATTGCCTGGCAGACAAAATCCCCAAGGCCAAATAAGGTGACAATTGAGAAGTCCCACCCACATCCGGTCGGTCCCGTTCATTGGCATAGTCATTGCTTTCAAGAAAGTCATGCAACCGCTGTGTGGCAGCAGCCTCTCCCACTGGCCAACCAAGGACACTGGTTTCGGTTGAATCAGGTGTTTGGGTGACCCATTCAGGCGCGGGTACTGGCAAGGGCATGTGCTGATACAACCGTGCCAGCATTTGTTTTTTGTAGGGCGTGAACACATGGTACATGCCGCCGTCGCTTTTCCTGACCTGACCCAAAGGAAATAGGTAATTGGCTTGGTGTTCGTGAAAACGTATTCCTGCTTGCTTGAGCAACACCTTCACCGCCTCATCCCTGCGCTGTTCATTCAACAATGTGCTGACATTCCAGTGGACGTCTGTGACACCGTGCTTGATCAAAAAATCCGTCAGCAGAGGGGCCACATCTTGGTAAGTTGCTGCATCCAATTCATGTCCCTTCACTCCATGTTTTTGGCAACGGGACATCAAGTCCTTCACATGGGCAGTCCGCATCGTTTGTTTGGCTTCAGATTCATGGTGAAGCAAACGGTCTTGGTTCTGACAGTGGACAAAAACCACAGCCTTGGGGCGGCCTTGGGCGCACTGACTGGCTTGGAACAAGGCGGGGTTATCAGCCATGCGCAAATCATTGCGCAACCAAACCCAATGTGATTCACTCAATTTTGACCCCCAAACCAGGTACCGTTTGAATCAAGGCACGGTCGAAGGGCTTGTCCACCACTTTCCGCAACAAGTACAAATGCGATCTGAGCACATCGGATTGAGGCGAAACGTCATCCCAAAGCATCTCGCTCAACCGCTCTTTGCTGATCACTTTGGGAGATTGGTTCATCAACACCTTGAGGATTTGGATGCCCGTGGGTGACACTTTCAATGTTTGGCCCGCACGAACCACTTCCATGGTATCCAAATCCAGGCTGAGGTCTGAAACAGTCAACTGTTTCTTGCTGAACTCACCTCGGAATCTTTTCACCAAAGATTGGATTCTGGCCACCAACTCATCGGGATTGAATGGTTTGACCAAGTAATCATCGGCACCCGCATCAAACCCGCTGAGTTTGTCATCGATCTGGTCACGAGCCGTCAAGAAAATGACTGGGACATCTGATTTTGAGTCGTCACGAACCCGCTGACAAATGGCAAAACCATCCATGCCTGGCAGCATCACATCCAACACCAAAACATCATAACTTTCAGTCATCGCCAAATGCAGCCCGGTGTGGCCATTGGCTGCAAAATCAACAACAAAACCAGCCATTTCCAGATGCTCTGCCACTGCTTCGGCCAAAGGCTGATTGTCTTCGACCAACAACACTTTAATCTTCATCATCCACCA
>JAUHZH010000365.1 GCA_030426065.1 Gammaproteobacteria bacterium | reverse complement strand
CAAGCGGTTGAGGCTGATGGCACCAAACAGCAGCACCATGATCACGCCAACAACCACCGCCACGCGGTTTGATAAAGAGGCTTCGGTGATTCTCACAAGTCGTCAGTCAAATTTGAATGAAGTTCATTGTATCAACAACACCTAGACCATGGCCATGCCAAAAGTCACAAGCTGGCTAACAATTGAAGGCTGATGAGAACTCCCGAATGACCTCAGCGGCCTGGTGTTTCGATCGAGGTGTCACTCAATCCAAATCATCGATGCCATGCGTTTGTGGCTTTGGTTTCTGCGCCAAGAATGGTATTGTTCGGGCAGGTCGTGGGTGCAGTGATTGCTTTGATGGATTGCTTGGATGCCCAGATTATGTAATTGCAGTTTGGCCAACATGGGCAAGTCGGCATGGGAATGGCCATTGAGGATGGGGTCAAAGGCAGGTGTCGCATCAGGGTGTTGAGCCAGGTAATGGTGGACAAAGTCTGCACTGACTTGGTAGGCTGACCTTTGAATGCAAGGACCAAGCCAGATCACCAAATCTTCGGCCTGACCTGGATATTGGGCCACGGTCTCAAATAAGATGCCCGCATAAAGGCTGCGCCAGCCGCAATGAACCGCAGCCACCCAAGAGGCTTGTCGATTGGCCATCAACACAGGCAAGCAGTCTGCCGTGATGATGGCACAGACTTGTGACGGTGAATCGGTGAAACAGCCGTCGGCTTCAGGAACATGATCACTGTCTCGGGCTTGGGTGCAGCGCTGCCCGTGAACTTGTTTCAACCATTGAATCGAATCAAACGGCCCAAAGTTTTCTCTGAACGCATCAGATGCCAGTGGATCAGTGGCCAATGTGCGGGCGTCAAAGTCAGTCCAATGTGCGAATGTGCGGGTGGTTTGGATCGCGCGGATGCCTGATGGAAAAACACCGCGAATGCAATCAGTCATGTGGATGAAGGGGTGACAAGTTGTGTTGAGAAAAAAAGAGAAGGGTCAATCTAATCTGTCGTGGTAGAGGGAGTAAAGCCACTGTAGTATTATATTGTTTTTCGATTGACCCCCATTGGTCATTACCAATCAATGGTTCCATATTAGACAAATCTGATGGCCTTGGCAAGAAAATCGAACACTCATTCGCAATATTCAACCTCCATTTCATCAAAATCTTCATTTTTCAGCTCAAGAAATTCCAGTTCTGACAGCAGGTGACATAAATCGTCAGGTTGTTCAGCGGTGACCAAAATGTCCGCATCAGTGATGGGGTGCTGGAAAGACAACTGCTGTGCATGTAAGGCCTGGCGCGGGAATTCGCGGACCACTTGTTTCAATTCGTCATCCACTTTGGGGTCTACGCGGTTGGGGTTGCCATACAAGGGATCGCCCACCAATGGGTGACCCAAATGGTGCATGTGGACACGGATTTGGTGGGTCCTTCCAGTCTCCAATTTGACTTGCACACAGGTGAAATGATCAAAAATTTCCAAGGGTTCATAATGACTGACGGCACGTTTGCCGTCAAAATTAACCGCCATTTTGATTCTTTGTGTCTTGTGGCGAGAGATGTTGGCATCCACAGTGCCTGCCTGTTTGATCTGACCTTTCACCACACACAGGTACTGTCTTTCTACATCGTGTGTTTTTAACAACTCAATCAATCGATTTTGACATTCCAGCGTTTTGGCCACCACCATCAATCCTGAAGTGTCTTTGTCCAAACGGTGAACGATGCCTGCTCGCGGCAGCATGGCCTGGGCTTCATTCAATGCCAGCAAACCATTCAACAAAGTGCCACTTGGGTTGCCACTGCCTGGATGAACCACCAAACCAGCGGGTTTGTTCAGGACCAATAAATGGTCATCCTGATATCGGATGTCGAGGTCCATGGCTTCAGGTTGGTCATCCACTGCCTGTTCTAAGGTGACATCGATGTCTAAGATTTCAAATCCTTTCAAAAGGGTTTTGCTTTTGGTATCATGGCCGTTGATTTTCACATGGCCTTGTTTGATCCATTGTTGCCATGTGGCACGTGAATATTCAGGGTACCGATGCGTTAAAAACAAATCAACGCGTTGACCGGCATCATTGGGGCCGATATTTAACTGTTCCTGAATGTGGTGTTCTGTATCATTCATGCGCTTATTGTACTCAGAGTCCTTGGTTTCAAGCAAAGGTCTCGTTATTTGAAAGGAAAAAATGATGGTTAAATCCAATCACACGAAATGGTCCGTTTGGGCGTTGTTGTTGACCTTGTTACTGATTCAAGGATGCAGCAAGAAAAACGAAGTCCGTGAAGTGGAAGTCACGAAAAAAACGGATTTGGAAATGTATTTGGAAGCCAAAAGGGCTTTGGATGCCGGTGTTTGGGCTTCTGCCATTCAGAAATACAAAGATTTGCGCAGTCACTACCCCTTCGGCCACTACACAGAACAAGGGTATTTGGAATTGGCGTATGCCCAATTCAAAACCTACAAAATGGAAGAAGCGGTGGTGACGGTCGACCGGTTCTTAAAAAACTACCCAGCCCATAAAAATTTGGATTACGCCTATTACCTGAAAGGCTTGATTTACTTCAACAGTGACCGTGGCTTTTTCGAGCGTGCCAACCCGCCAGAAGTGGCTGACCACAACCAAGACAACATCCGCAATGCCTTCACGGCATTCAAAAACTTCATTGAACGTTTTCCTGACAGTGCTTACGCCCCTGATGCGCACAAACGCATGGTGTATTCCTTATTTCATTAGGCCGCTATTATGCGTATCTCGCCTTGCCCAATCAACTGCCCTAGCTGCTGTT
>JAUHZH010000364.1 GCA_030426065.1 Gammaproteobacteria bacterium | reverse complement strand
AAAAATCCCATAGAGAAAGAAGATGAAAAATAATTTCTTTGCCACTGTGATGTTGGGAATCATTGGGGTTTTGCTGTTGGTGGCAGCTTTCCAAATGACCGGTATTGGTGCCGGTGTCAAAGAATTAACGGCAGAACCGTTTGATGCCAAAGCATTGAACCAATTGACTGAGGATGCTGCGCCACAAAAAATTGATCCCAAAGTGTATGAGCAAAAGGTGGATGAGATAGTTGCTGCACCCCTGTTCAGCAGCTCACGATCTCCCTATGTGCCACCCCCTGAAGTGGCGGAAAATTTGGAAGAAGAAATGCCAGCCTCACCTTTGGATGCCAAAGTGACCAGCATTGTGATCACCAATGACAGCAGTTATGTGATGATTCAAGACAACGTCAGCAAGCAAAGAATCACCTTGACCCAAGGGATGCCTTTGGAAGGCGATCAGGGATTGTGGACTGTGGCTGCCATCGAGCCGAGGAAGGTCCGCTTTGAAGCAGAAGGCATGGAGTCGGTTGAATTGGAACTTGAGGTGTTCAGTGGTTCACTGGGTGGTGGACAAGGCAACAGAAACAATCAAAAGAAGAAGAACAACAAAAACAACAGAAACAAGAACAACAAGAATCAATCATTACAAAAGGTTGAGAAAGACAAGGATGAGCGCAAAAACAGCGCCGAAGAGATCCGCAAAAAAATAGCGGAGCGTCGCGCAGAAATGCGCAAAAAAGCAGCGGAAAGAAACCAAGAAACGCAATGAATAGACAAACGATCAAAACAACCCTGTTAATCCTCATCATCGGCACCATGGTGTCATGTGCAGGCAAGCGTCCAGATTTGAATAAAGAATTGGAAAACCCGGATTACCTCAAGGGAACCAAATCAGAGAACTACTCGGGCAACATTTATGGTTCTGAAGCCATTGGCGACGATGGCAAAAAGGAACATGAAAAGTTCATCGGCAGTGGTGAATTCATCAACATGGAAGCGGCCCAAAAAATCAGGCGCGCCATGACAGCAGATGGTGAAGTCACATTCAATTTTGAGGGTGAGCCTTTACAAGCAGTGATTCACTTGATTTTGGGCGAAATACTGAAAGAAAATTATGTGGTTGCTCCAGGTGTGGGTGGTAAAGTCACCTTTGCAACGGCCAAGCCTGTCAACAAAGACCAAGTGTTGCCAATTTTGGAAATGCTGCTGAGCTGGAACAAAGCCGCCATCGTTGAAGTGGACGGTCGGTTTCATGTTTTGCCAGAGAATCAAGCCATCAAGGGTCATTTGACTCCTCGAGTGGGCGCTGTCAATGCCATCAAAGGCTATCAGGTTTTGGCTGTGCCGCTGACCTACGTGTCACCAACAGAGATGGAAAAAATTCTTGAGCCTTATGCCAAAGAAGGTGCCATCGTCAAAGCCGACAATGCACGCAACATCTTATTCCTGTCCGGAACCAACCGTGAACTGAATAACTATGTCGACACCATCAACATTTTTGATGTCGATTGGTTGGCAGGCATGTCAACGGGCATCTTTTATTTGGAGCGCACCGATGCCGCTGATATCATCACAGAATTGGAAGCCCTGTTCGGCGAAGGTGCAGAGACACCATTGGCGGGCATGTTTCGCTTTTTGCCCCTGGAACGCTTGAATGGGATTTTGGTGATCACACCTCAAGAACAATACTTGGAGCAAGCTGAAGTCTGGATTGAGCGATTGGACCGTGCAGACTTGGAGGGCGGTGCCAACTTGTATGTTTACAGTGTCAAGAACATCAAAGCCGATGATTTGGCTGGGTATTTGAATGACGTTTTTGGCGGCTCAGGTGGTTCTTCATCAAGAAAAGCCAATTCAGGTGCCACGACACCAGGCCAGGGTGGCAAAGAGGTGTCGTCTAAAGGTGCCAGTAACACCAACACGAATCGCCGCAGGAACACAGGCGGAAGCAGCAACAATGACATCCAGATCACTGCCATCGAAGAATCCAACCAACTGTTGATCAAAGCGAATGTCGGTGATTATGACAAGATCATGTCGGCCATCAAGCGATTGGACATTGTGCCACTTCAAGTATTGGTAGAGTTGAAGATCATTGAAGTGACTTTGAACGACAACCTGGAATACGGCATGGAATTGTTTTTTGGCTCATCGGTCGGCGAGGATGACGGTGATGACAACAGCGGTGATGACGGTGGCAGTGATGATGGCAGTGGTGACACAGGCACCAAAGGCTATAACTGGTTCACAGACGGTGCCCGATCAGGAGAAGCAGGCGTTGCCTACAACTTTTTTGGGACGGAAGCACAAGCCAAATTGTCAGCATTGGAGGGCGCTGGTCGTGTTTCGCTGGTGTCTTCACCCAGTGTGATGGTGATGAACAACAAAAATGCCACCATCAATGTGGGTAATCAAGAACCCATTGTTTCAACATCCATCGGCAACATCGACAATAACAACAACAATTTCAACAACAATTTTCCAACCAACAACGTCCGCTACATCCAAACAGGTGTGCAAGTCGACATCACACCGCGCGTCAATCCTGGTGGTCTGGTGTACATGGAGATCACCCAGGATGTCAGTGAAGCTGGAGATGTGAGGGCGGGAAGCACCAATCCACCCATTTCCAAGCGAGAATTGTCGACCGAAATCGCGGTTCAGAGTGGCCAGACCATCATCATGGGCGGTCTCATCAGGGACACCAACCAGCAAAGGCGTGACGGTGTGCCGCTGTTGAGTCGGATACCTTTGATTGGTGGCGCCTTTGGTAAACATACGAAAAGGGGGTCAAAAACTGAGTTGATGG
>JAUHZH010000363.1 GCA_030426065.1 Gammaproteobacteria bacterium | reverse complement strand
CTGAGGGTGCTTTTGACCACCCAGCTGTGGTCGGTGGTGTGGATTGTAATGTAATCTTTCAGCCCCTGGATGTAGCGGACATCGGCAAAGGTGATTTTCACTGATTTTCGGTCAACACGGACGAAGGTGTGGTCGTCTTCTTCGGCCGTTTCAGCAGCATGAATTTCATTGCCTGTGTGGTTTTTCAAAAACCGTTCGATGGCTTTGAAAAAGCGGGCAAAGGTGATGGGTTTGAGGAGGTAATCCACGGCCTCCAGTTCGAATCCATCGACGGCATATTCACGGTAGGCTGTGGTGAAGATCACTTGGGGTTTGTGACTCAGGTTCTGGTAGAAATCGGTGCCCTTCATGACGGGCATTTCAATGTCCAGAAACAATAAGTCGATGGGCTGTTGCGTGACGATTTGGTTGGCTTCAATGGCGCTGCCACAAGCAGCCACCAATTCAAACTGTGGCCATTGACTCAAGTGTGCAGCGACCAATTCACGGGCCAAAGGCTCATCATCTACTATCAAGCATTTGATCTTGGCATCAGACATGGTGAACATCCTGTAGGGTCAGTTCCACATGGTGGCTGTCAGCTGCATTTTCAAAGCGCAGGGTGTGGGTTCCAGGGTACAGCAGGGCCAACTGTTTTTTCAGGTTTTCGTTGCCAATGGGTGCGTGTGCTGTGTCATCGTTCAAGGCCGGTGGTTTGCTGTTGCTGACCTTGAACACAATGGCCTCTGGCGTGGTTGATAAAGCGATTTTCACATTGGCTTGGCCCAAGGATTGGCTGACACCGTGTTTAAATGCATTTTCAATCAAGGACAAATACAGCAAGGGTGCCACCTGGGCTGGTCGGGTGATGTCATGGGTGAATTCAATATGAACCCGATCACCAAAGCGCAGTGTTTCCAACGCGATGTAATTGTTGATTAAGGTCACTTCATCTGCCACGGAAACCAGGCTTTCCTGTCCCTGGTACAGCACGTAATCCAGGATGCCAGAAAGTTTTTCAACCGCAACAGCGGTGCGTTCAGAGCCACTGATGGCCAGCGCATAGATGTTGTTCAATGTGTTGAAAATAAAGTGAGGATTCAACTGGTTTTTCAATGCCGTCAATTCAGCGGCCTGTTTCTGCTCGCGCAACACCAGCAGTGCTTTTTGTTTTTGGTAGAAATTGGCTGCGATCAAAATGGCAGCAGGGAAAAGCAGCATCGGCACCTTGCCCAGGACCAGGTATTTGATCAATTCAGAAAAACCCAAGCGCTGAACCAAGCTGTATTCACTCAAATGCTTGATGTAAAACGCGCCATAACTGTTGGGGTATGTCGGTTCTAAATACAGGTAACTGACCATGACATAGCATTGGGCCGCAACAAAAGCCAACAACAAAAGCGCTGTGGCAAAAGCCAACAAACGTTCTTTGTTCAAAAACACGGGCACCAACACTTTCAATGCCAACACCGCCAACAGCCATTGCAGCACCGTGGACAGGCCCGCCACTTCCAATCCTTCCCTCAGTGAATCATAACGCTGCCATTCAGGGCCCGCATTGACCCAAAACACCGTGATCCAGAATCCTGCAATCCAGAATCCAAGTGTGCTTTTGTTGTCCGTTTCGTTCAAAGGGAATCTTTACACCGATTGCATCAAAGCGACAGTATAACCAATCACCTCCTCAGCCAACAGCTTTTGTCGACCATGGCCGGATTGGCGTCGACCAACGAACTCAGACCGCTGACATAAGCGTCAAAACACTGCAAAACCACTTTCATCGACCCACCGCTTCCTTTGGTCTACTTGGCAACTTATGGCTGTTAACTTCACTTAATCTGGCGCTGATTCAATCACCAAAGGAAAACAACATGAAAACCATTTACCTGAACTTGATCGCCGCTTTGGCTTGTCTGTGCAGTCTGTGTGTTTGGGCGGACGCGCCACCGCCGTCACAAATCAAATCACCCAAAAACCAAGCCATTTTGGTCACCGGAGCCAGTTCTGGCATCGGTAAACAAATTGCCCTGACCTTGGCAGAACAAGGCTATTTTGTCTATGCCGGGGCCCGCAAAGTCAAAGACATCGAAGCGCTCTCTGCCCTGCCCAACATGCAAGGCATCCGATTGGATGTCACCATCCAAGCCGAAATCGATGCCGCCGTTCAAACCATCCAAAATGCGGGACGTGGACTGTATGGATTGGTCAACAACGCCGGGGTGTTTGTTTATGACCCTTTGATCGAAGTCACCGAACAAGACATGCAGTTTGTCATGGACGTCAATGTGATGGGACCTTACCGCGTGACCAAAGCGTTTGCCCCTTTGATCATTGAAAGTCAGGGACGGATCACCACCATCGGTTCAGTGGCTGGCTTGTTCTCTGGCACCTTGTTTGGCCCATACGGCATGAGCAAACACGCTGTGGAAGCCTACACCGAAGCCCTGGCCCAGGAAATGAGCAAGTTTGGTGTCGCAGTCAGCGTGGTCGAACCCGGTAATTTTCGCTCCAACATCATGAAAAACATGAAAAAGCGACTGGCCTCCATCGATCAGGGTGTGCGCCCAACCCAATACCGCGAGGAAATTGAGCGAATGACTGGCTTTGTCCAAACCGACCGCTCTCACCATGCCGACCCACTGCCGGTGGCGCAAGCGGTGGCCTCATTCATGGACTCAGACCAACCCAAAATCAGGTACCTGGTCACCCCGAATCAAAGGGAAACCGATTTGGCCATCAAACGGTCATTGCAAAAAATTGTGGAACTGAATCAGGGCCACAAACACAGCTTGAGTGATGAGGCCTTACTCGCTC
>JAUHZH010000012.1 GCA_030426065.1 Gammaproteobacteria bacterium | reverse complement strand
AGCAGTGAGCGAAAATGAACAGTGATCGCTGGGGCAATCAGGACTTATTTCCACATCCGCGGCATCACATCTTGATCGGTCTTTCGGTGGCGCCAAGCCATGAACATGTGACCCAAAATCAATACCAACAAAGCCCATCCCAGTTCGCCATGCCAGTCACTGCCCAAATCCAGCATCCAGCGAATTTTCTCGCCTTCAAAACCTGAAAAGATCGGGATGCCAAACACTTCAAAGGCACGTCCAGAACCATACTGTCTGAGCAATGCCAAAACCGGCACAGCAATCACCACCAGATAAAGCAACACATGACCCAGCTTGGCCAATAAATTGACTGATGGCGGTCGTTGTTTGAGGTGAGTCACCGCCCACAACAGGCGCGCCACCATCAAAACCAACAACAAAACGCCCAAAGGTTTGTGGGTGGGCCAAAAGAACGCTTCAATGGCCGTGTCTTCAAAAAAGTAGCGGGCCGCTGCACTGAGAAACTGCCACAAAATCAACAATGCCATGCCCCAATGCAAAAACCGAGTGACTGTGCCATATCGGGTGCTGCTGTCACTTTTACCCATGCTTTAATCTCCAATCATTTGATTTGATTAAAAGCTTACCTCATTCTGCATCGATAATGCAGAAAAGGAGAACCACATTTTTAACGAATGGCTATCAGCGACTGAAGAAATCAAAGACATCACCCAGTTTGGATGATTTTGTCCGATAAACTTCAGTGTATGCGCATTGTGTGCAAGTGACCGTTGTGAACCGTTTGTTTTGTACGTCGAATATTTTGGCGAACATGCCGCCAGTGGCTCTGAATTGATCGGTTTCGAATTCTGTGTTGTGGCACTTCACACATGACCAATTGGGGTGATTCATGTTTTTTCCCTGACGCTGTTAAAAGAACAAAATACCATTTTTGAAGTTGACTCAACAGTGTCAAAAGTCTTCAGTTAACACCTAATTGTTTTGGCTTTTCTTGTTTCCATCGCACTCAGGGCAATAATTCATCAAAGTAAAAAAGCCCGCAAACCTGCTCAGTCTGCCACAAAAAGAACAGTAAGTTTCTTTCTGAATCAAAACCACCAATATGATTACAAAAATGGAAGAAGTGGTGAAGAATAACCACCCATTTAGACCGATTTGATACAAAACCGTAATAAACAACAAGCCCCATGACAAAATATGGGTTTTAATGGCAAGACGCATGTGCGCTGGATTATCAGTGAACTTTTGAGCCAACCATGTCACCAACAGCACGATAAGATAAACCACATACGAAACTTGAAACAAAACAGCAGGCATAAAATTCAGAAAACAATAACTGAGACTGATTATAGAACAATTCTGAGCGCTTAAAATCGAAACTGAAAACGAAGGCTTAAAAGGTCATTCACTCTCACACAACTCGTGAAAGCGAATCTTTTTAGCCTTGTTTCCACGCTCTGCTTAGGAATGTGGGTAATTAAACAAAGGGTGGTTTCTGATCAATGCGTCAGTTTGCTTTTGTATTCATCTAATAACTGCTGGTGTTTGTTTTGGTGCCATTCGATCATTTTCTTGGACTTTTCTACGGCCACAGTTTGAGAGTCAATGGCTTTCTGAAATTGACCTTGTATCGCATAAGATTTTGCCAAAGCCGAATGTGCATAAGCTGAGTCAGGATACAGTTTGACTGTTTTGAGGTATATTTCGACAGCCCTTTCAGGCGCTTTTTCTTGCATTGAAGCGGCCAAAGCCTTCAAAGAACCTTCAGCTGACACTTGAAAGCCATATTTTTTATCTGACAGCATTTTGTAGTGCTTGACGATGGCATCCACACCTTGCTTTGATATGTCTGAATCGTAGGGTAAATCATTATGTATGTCATCAAACAAAGCCTCAATCCCTTGCAACAAAGTGATGATTGGACGAGACATGTAATGGTGCGACTCATTGTGATCACTCAACCATTCTAACTGCTTTGGTGCATGCCCAGTGATTGCCTTTTCCATTGTTTTAAATGCATCCATGTGAGCGGATTCATATGGATGATCACCCATTGTCATGTATAAAAACTTGTGGCGTTTGTGATTAACGTTTATTTTTTTGGGCGCCTCTGAAACCACGCGCCCAAAATCATTGGCCAATGTAGGACTGGCAATCAAGTAGGCGTTAAACATCTCAGGCTTGTTCAGCAGAATATATAAACCCAGCGCACCATTCCCCATAAAACCACTGTAAATCCTGTAACCATTGGTTCTGTATTTTTCATCCACTTCTTTCAATATCCCATCCTGGATGACTTCCAAAATCCGTTGGTCATCTGGGTCTTTGACCAAAGCTTCAAACAATGCCGCAAATTCCGGGTGGTAGTCCGCTGGATTGATGATGATGGTTTTAAGCCAAGGCCATTCACCATTGTGGCTCAACCAATCTTGCATGCCTGCGATGAAAGTTTGGCTCCTTGGGTGCAAATCAAAAAGAACAAAATATTTTTTTTCGGTGTTTTTATCATAACCACCTGGAAGTGTGACATGGTATTTAATGGGCTGTTTGAATTCCGAGACGTTAATTTCTACGGTTTCGATGGGATTCAAATCTTTGACATCGACCGCCACACCGACGAAACTCAAACACAACAAGGTGATCACAATCAAATGTTTCATACATTCCTTAGCCATTTTGAAAACAGGCTAAAGCTTACCTTGTGAAGCAATGAGAAGGAAGGGTTTTGAATGACCCCGCTCCCAAGCATCGCTTGAGAGCAGGGTTTTGGTGGTTATTTCACCAACAATGAAATTTGAGCCACTTGATTGAACAGCGATTGCATGGCTTGGAGTAAAGCCAGGCGGTTGCGCTTGACGTCAGCATCGTCGGCATTGACCATCACGTGTTCGAAAAAGTCAGCCACAGGCAAGGCCATTTCGGCCATCAATTGCAGACAGTCAGCGTAGTCTTTGTCATCAAACAAACTGGCCACCTGACCTTGGGTTTGTGACAAGGCATCAAACAAGGCCTGTTCTTGTGACTCGGCAAAAAGACCCACATCGATGGCGACGTCATCGGTTAATTCCGCCTTGGCCAATATGTTGTTGATGCGTTTGTTCGATTCAATCAAGCTGGCCGCTTCTGGAGCTTGTTTGAACGCCTGACAAGCAGCGATTCGCGCATCGATGTCAGGCAGATTGTCACTGTCTGTCGCCAAAACGGCTTCAACCACATCGTAGGCGATGCCTGCATCTTTATACTGTTGTTTCAAACGCTGTTGCACGAACTCGTTGACTTCGTCTTGAGCCGCTTGACAGTCCTTCACAGGCAGGTTTTTGAACGCCTCTGCAATCATGCCAGGCACAGATATTTCCAGCGCTTTGGTCTGTAAAATGCCCAACACACTCAAAGCCGCACGGCGCAAAGCAAATGGATCTTTAGAGCCGGAAGGTTTTTTGCCGACAGCAAAAATACCACACAAGGTGTCGACTTTATCGGCCATGGATACGGCTTGACCCAAAGTGGTTTCTGGCATCGCATCACCAACGAATTTAGGCAGGTATTGGTCACGGATGGCTTTGGCCACTGCTTCGTTTTCGCCTTGCGCCTCAGCGTAGTAGCCACCCATCAGGCCTTGTAAGTCCGGGAATTCATCGACCATGTCACTCATCAAGTCTGACTTCATCAGACTCGCCGCTCGAGTCGCATCGCTGGCATCAAATCCCAGTTGTGGCGACAGCCATTCTAACAATTTGGCAATCCGTGCGGTTTTGTCAGCAATGGTACCCAAGGTTTGCTCAAAGACCATTTTTTCAAGCAAAGGGATGTTGTCAGACAATGGCCTGGCTCGGTCCTTGTCCCAAAAGAAACGGGCGTCGGCCAATCGCGGTGTGATGACTTTTTCAAAGCCTTTTTTGACCGCTTCTGGGTTCGAGGAATCGATGTTGGCCAATGCAACAAAATGAGGCATCAACTCACCCTGCTCATTTTCTACAGCAAAATACTTTTGGTGTTTCTCCATCGAAGAAATCAATGCTTCACGAGGCACCGCCAAAAAGTCAGCAGCAAAATCACCCAACACCGCCACTGGCTTTTCCGTGATGCTGGCCACTTCTTGCAACAAGTCCTTGCCGATCAGGGCACGACCACCGACCGAGGCGGCCGTCGCTTCCACTTGCTGTCTGATCAATAATTCACGTTCCAAATGATCAACCATTATGCCGACTTGCTGCAACACAGACGAATAATCCAAAGCGTTGGGCACATTAACCCAGTCATTGTGATGAAAACGGTGACCCAAGGTTTGGTTGCTGCTTGAGTGGCCAAACAACGACATCGGCACAACGTCGCTGCCATTCATCAAAACCATCCAATGCACAGGACGGATGAAGGCAAACTCATTGTCACCCCAACGCATCGGTTTGGGTATCGGCAATTGTTTGATTGATTGTGTGATGATTTCAGGCAACAAGTCATTCAACACCAAGCCTTTCTCGACCATTTGGTACGACAAATAGTCACCTTTGTCTGTACTGATGGTTTGCAAATCAGCCACTTCGGCACCCACCGAACGTGCAAAACCCATGGCAGCCGGCTTTGGGTTGCCTTCATCGTCATAAGCCGCTTGAACCGAAGGGCCTCGCTTTTCAATGGTTTGGTCGGGCAATTGTTCGCTGGCATCTCTCAAAACAAAGGCCAATCGCCTGGGTGAGGCATACCAGCGCGAATCTTCAGCAAAAGCAAACCCTTTGTCATTCAGCTGGGCACATACACCATCGAACAAAGCTTTTGACAAACCATACAATGCTTTAGGAGGCAACTCTTCACAACCCAATTCAAATAAGATATCAGCCATGATCTTTCTCTCCTTTTTTGGTCTCCTCCTTGCTGTTTTTACAGCCAGGGAAGCCCAAGGCTTCTCGTGATTGGTAATACATTTCTGCCACTGATTTGGACATGTTGCGCACTTTGAGAATGAACTGTTGGCGTTCGGTGACACTGATGGCTTTGCGCGCATCCAGCAAGTTGAACAAATGCGAAGCTTTCAGGGCCTTTTCATACGCCGGTAACGGCAAGGCTTTTTCGATCAAAGACAAACAAGCCTGCTCTGCTTCGTCAAAGGCATGGAACAGTTCTGGCACCTTGGCATGTTCAAAGTTATACGCCGATTGCTCGACTTCATTTTGGTGGTAGACATCGCCGTAAGTGACGGTGCCATTGGGTGTTTCAGCCCAAACCAAATCAAAGATGCTGTCTTTGTTTTGCAGGTACATGGCCAGTCGCTCCAAGCCATAAGTGATCTCACCCATCACGGGTTTACACTCCAAACCGCCGACTTGTTGGAAGTATGTGAATTGAGTCACCTCCATGCCATTCAACCACACTTCCCAACCCAGGCCCCAAGCACCCAAAGTCGGTGATTCCCAATTGTCTTCAATGAAGCGGACATCATGCTCCAAGGTATCGATGCCAATCGCAGCCAATGAGTCCAGGTACAGTTGTTGGATGTTGTCTGGTGAAGGTTTCAACACCACTTGGAATTGATAATAATGCTGAAGTCGATTGGGGTTTTCACCATAACGACCGTCGGTGGGTCGGCGACAAGGTTGCACATAAGCGCTGTTCCAAGGCTCAGGGCCTATCGAGCGCAAAAAAGTGGCTGGATGAAAAGTACCTGCACCCACTTCGAGATCCAAAGGCTGAATGATGACACAGCCATTGTCAGCCCAAAATTGTTGTAGTTTTAATATCAGCTCTTGAAAAGTGAGCGATTTGGCGTTGTCCATAGTCAGCAACGAAATAAAAAGAATGGAATTATACAGAAGCCAAAGAAACAGAGAAACCATTGCCGTGTATTCAATCGACTGTTTTGCTAAAATCAATGGAGATAACGACGAATCACAGAGCAAAATGACGCAAAAATCTAAAAAAATGAAAACAATCACACTGACTTTGTTATTGGCCTGCATTGCTATGGTTGCAAAAGCCCAACCGAACGCCTATCCCGGCTTGCCCGAAAGCCACTACCATCGTTGGGACATGAATGCGCTCAAAAGTGACGGTCAAACGCTAAAACTACCGATCAACAAGGCAGTCTTTGCCGTGCCCAATGAACAAAAGCTGCTGTTGAAATCAGGCGGTGCCCAATCCATCAGTTTTGAATCCCACAATGAGTACGGCCACTTGAATGTGACTTTGGGTCACAACAGCGCCTTTGGCGAATGGCATCACCAAGGCAAAACCTACCGAATCACCACTGAGGCGTCAGGTACATGGCTGGTTGAATTGCCTTTGGATCATTTGCAAGCGGACGCCTGTGGCACAGACCATGCCTCGCCATCGAAATCCACCCAGAATGTCAACAACAAACAAGCTGCCCACACCATCGATGTGCTGGTGATCCATGATCAAGCATTGGCCGACCGTTACCCTGGAGAGGCACTGCAAACCCGCATCGATCATTATTTTCATGTGGCCAACCAAACCATGGTCAACTCGGGATTGGACATCGATGTGCGATTGGTTGGCACCGAGCAAGTGCCTTATAATCACAACAATGCAAACATCGTCATGTTGGACAACATCCAGACCACTTTGGCTGGCACCAGTGTCATTCAAGGACTACAAGATGTTCCACAAATGCGCCTCAATAGCGGGGCTGATTTGGTCATCGCCATTCGACCTCATGACATCGAAACGCGCGGTAATTGTGGCGTCGCATACTATCCCGCTGCCGATCAAGGCTTTGATTCATCGTTTGGTGTCAACCTGGTTTCCGATGGCATGAGCAGTTGGTCGCTGTGCTCTGATCAAGTGTTCATCCATGAAATCGGCCACAATTTGGGTGCTGCACATCAATACGGCCAAGGTGGTGGCACATACCAAACCCAAGGTTCAGCCTTTGTCAAACTGTATCAATACAACACAGTGATGGGTTCATTTGGCACCGCTCGAAACAACCGGTCCAAGCGACTTCCCATGTTTTCCAACCCCAATTTGGCTTGTGGTGGCGCACCTTGTGGCGTCGCCGCCGGCAATGAACCCAGCAACAACGTGGCCGTCATCAACAACGCCATAGGCATTGTCGCCAACTACCAAGCCATGACCAGCAACGCCCCTTTCCCAACTGGCTATGTCCGCAGCGAGCGGGATGCCGATGGTGATGGCGTGATTGACTGGGATGATCACTTCCCTTTTGATCGCAGCGAGCAGGTTGACAGTGACGGTGATGGCACGGGCAACAACAAAGACGCCTTCCCCAATGACCCCAATGAAAACAACGACAATGACTCGGATGGGCTTGGTGACAACGCCGATGAAGACGATGACAACGACCTAGTGACAGACCTGAATGATGCCTTCCCTTTTGACGCAAGTGAATTCCGGGACAGCGATTTTGATGGCGCCGGAGACAACAGCGACGCGTTCCCCAACGACCCAACCGAACAAGTCGATTTTGATCAAGACGGTTTGGGTGACCATCAGGACGATGACGATGACAACGACCAAGTCATTGATGTCGACACCGGCGTGGCCAACACCCTGAACATGGACCTGTTGGTGCTCAATGCAGGTGACAACCGCGTGCTGCGTTTTGATGCCCACACCGGTCGTTCACTGGGAATAGAAATTTTACCTGATGACGGTGTGCTGACTTTCCAATCTGACTTGAGCTATGACTGGACAACCCAACGCCTGTATTACACATCCAGCAGTGGCGTGAAACACAAAGACATGATGAAACGCAATGGCTCAACTACCTTGATTCCCGCTTATCCAGAACCGCCATTTTCCCCAACCCAAACGGCACTGAACACCGGTTTTCCAACCAGCCTGATGGCTTTTGAAAATCAAGTTTTGGTGTCCAGGATTGACCGAGGAACGCTCAGCATTTATGACAAAACCAACCCCAACCAAGTGTTCCAAAGCCAAGAGCTGGGAGTAGCTTTACCTGAATTGGAAGAATCATTCATTGACATCGAATGGCTGAATGACAACTTTTACCTGTTGGGCTTACAAGGGCGCCTGTATACAGGCACCACGCAAAGCGGTTTCGTTCAAATCAATCAAGTGGGTGACCCGGCATTGAGAGAAGCTTTGGACATGGTTTTGACTCCTGCCGGAGACATCCTGGTATCAGATGCACAAAGGCAACAAATCTTGAAATACGACAGCCAGGGCAAATACCAATCAATTTTTGCTGATTTCAGGTTGCTGGATTTGGGCAAACCCTCAGGCATGACGGTGGTCAATGGCATCCACGTGCTGGTGGCTTCTCAAAACGGCCAAGCCATACACCAGTTCAACACCTCAGATGGCGCTTACCTGGGTCCGTTGGTGGAAGGGTTGGGTTTGAATCAACCCCACAAAATCATCGCCATCCCCAGTTTGATCGATCGGTATCACCATGATGAAAACAAGGTCATCAGGCCCAATGCCGGTCAGTGGTTTGCCCAATCCAGTGCCGGCCGTGGCTTTGACATTCAAGTTTTTGGCAACCGACTCAATGTGATTTGGTACACCTATGATGAAGCAGGTTTGCCCACTTGGTACATCAGTGCAGGAGATTTGGTGGGGTTTGAATTTCAATCACATTTTGACCGCACCCAACAGATAGACATGGACACCGTCAGCCTAGAACAGGTCGGTGACTTGGACATCACCTTCATCAATGAACGACAAGCAGAAGTCAGTTGGCGCATTGGCCAAAATACAGGTACTGAAATCATTGAGTGGCACCCTTTCAGTCATGAACCAGCCAGTAAGGATCGCACAGGGCTTTGGGGACGGCCCGATGGCCCAGGCTGGGGCGTCAGCTTGGCAACCATTGGCGAAGTTTCCGTGGCCATCGCCTTCATTTATGATGAATCTGGCAACCCACGCTGGGTGATCAGTGAGCCCACTTCGGGTTTGGAAACGCTGGCTTTCAATCAATTGTTTGTCACCAGCGACACCCTGTGCCCAAGTTGCAATGTGTCATCTGATTTTGAAGTCAGCCACGCCGGCACCATGACCATGACATTCACTGGCGAAGGTGATTGGGACACTGACATCAACTGGCCAGCGCCCGTCAACGGTTCTTGGCAAACCAGTGACGTCACATTGTTCCGGTTTTCATCAGAACCCACCAGGCCCCGATGATGCATTATTGATATTGGCTTTGCTGACATTTTACTTGTTAACCGCTCAAACTTTGCGATAAGATAACTGTTCATTTTTGACGAAAATTGAAAGGCATTTGGATGGGCAATGCACCACCGTCAGTTGTGCAACTTCTTTGTTTGATGCCGCCATTTTCATTCTTGATCGCTCATAAATGAACCAAAGAGCGTACTGACATGACCGTTCAAACGGGACAAGTCACTGCGGTCATACTAAGAAACACATATTGCCTTATTGAAAGCTTCAGGTACAAAGGGCTGAAAGTTGGATGAGGTTATATGACCTTGCATGGGGAATTCAATGAAACTAAAAAAACTCATCATCGCTTCAGTTTTTGGAAGCATGTCTCTCACTGCCATGGCTGGTACCTCTCAGTTTTGTTCAGGTGATTTGATTTTTGATCAACCACCCAATCAAGTCAACGGCAACTTCATTGACTTGTCATGCAGTTCGTGCGGTACCGGTGTTCAGGTCATTGCAGAAAATTTCATCATTCCAAGTGATGCCTTGATTGAAGAGTTTGTGATTTATGCGGGGTATTATGACACCAACACCCCACTTGCCACCGATTTGTGGACCGTAAACATACACGAAGACAATGGAGGCGAACCAGGCAACATCATTTACACCGAGGACTTGGTAAGCAGCAGCCGAGAAGTTACAGGCGTGGTTTTGTTTGGTGTGGATGAATACCGCATCAATTTATCTTTGCAAACACCACAGGCTTTGACCATGGGCACTTATTGGGTGGAAATACACAATGACACAGGTGCCAATGCCGATGATGTGTTTTGGGAGCAGGGCGACTTGGATCAAATGAATGGTGTTGATGGCTCAAGGTTTGCCACCGAATACCCTGTAGCCACTTGGAACACCGATCCTGGTAATTTTGCGTTGCAGATTTGTGACAGTGATTTGATTTTCAAAAACGGATTTGATTTCAACCCCACACCATAAACCACACGTCCAAAACATGGCACCCTGAAATCAAACAGGGTGCCGTGTTTGATTTTTTACTCTTTGATTCCTGCCAGCTTCAAAAGAAAAGCATAATCCTCTGCGGTTTCCTTGTGCACAGCAAAACGGCCAGAAGCCCCGCCGTGACCGGTGTCCATATTGGTTCGCAACAACAACACGTTGTCATCGGTTTTCATGTCACGCAATTTGGCGGCCCATTTGGCAGGTTCCCAATACTGAACCTGCGAATCATGCAAACCCGTGGTGATCAACAAATTGGGGTAATCTTGAGCCTTGACTTGATCATAGGGTGAATAGGACAGCATGTATTCATATGAGTCTTTGTCCTTGGGGTTACCCCATTCATCGAATTCTCCCGTGGTCAATGGAATGTCTTCGTCCAACATGGTGGTGACGACATCAACAAAAGGCACATCGGCAATCAAACCATGGTAAAGCTGGCCATTCATGTTGGCAACCGCCCCCATCAACAAACCACCGGCTGAACCACCCCAACCATAAACACGTTTGGCATCTCCGTAACCTTTGGACAACAAACCTTGAGTGGCATCGATGAAATCACTGAAGGTGTTGATTTTGTTGAACATCTTGCCATCTTCGTACCAACCACGGCCCTTGGCTTGTGAGCCACGAATGTGGGCAATGGCAAAGACAAAACCACGGTCCAATAAAGACAGTCGGCTGAGTGAAAACCTGGGGTCAACTGATGAACCATAAGAGCCATAGCCATAAACCAGGATTGGGCGCTGGTTCAACTCGCCTCGGTCTTTCCTATAAACCAAAGAAATGGGCACCAAAGCACCGTCACGGGCTTTGATTTCAAAGCGTTCTGACTGGTACAAAGCAGGGTCATATTCGCCGTTGATTTTGTCTTGTTTTAACAAGGTTTTTTCACCGCTGTCCAAATCGATTTCATAATCGCTGCCCAGCTGCGTCAAACTGTCGTAGGTGTAGCGCAATTTGTTGTGGTTCTGTTCTGGGTTGTAGCCGGTCCACATGGTATAAGCCGCTTCGTTGGAATCCAGGATTTTGCTTTCGCCGTTGTCCCAACGCATGGCTTTGATGTGTTTCAAGCCACCGGCCCTTTGGTCAATCACCAACCAGTCTTTGAAAGTTTCAACACCGTATATCAATGTTTCATCATCATGGGGCACCACTTCTTGCCATTTGGACTGATCGGCGCTGTCTTCAATGGCCACTTTCATGATGCGAAAATTTTTGGCCTCCCAGTTGGTGTTGATGATGAATTCCCCATTGAAATCTTCCACCTCATATTCATGTTCGGCTTGGCGCGGCAACACCACTTGGAAGGTCCCTTTGGGATCATCTGCAGACAAATACCGCACTTCTGACAACGTGGTGGCACTGGATTGGATCATGATGTAATCACCCGAACGCGACGTATAGCAGGCGATGTAAAATGTGTTGTCCGCTTCTTCATACACCAGTTCATCATCACTGACCGGCGTGCCCAACTCATGGCGGTACACCTGATAGGGCAACAATGTCGTTGGGTGTTTTCTGGTATAAAAAATGGTTTTGTTGTCTTTGGCCCAAGCAACAGAACCGGTGGTGTTTTCAATCACATCAGGCAATAATTCACCGCTGTTCAGGTCTTTGAAGAACAGTTTGTATTGGCGTCGAGATACGGTGTCCTCGGAATAGGCCAACAATTGTTGATTGGGACTGACTTTTTGGAAGTTGCTTTGGTAATAAGCTTGGTCCTTGGCCAGTACGTTGATGTCAAGAATCACTTCTTCTTGCCCTTCCATGCTGCCTTTCTTTCGGGCATAGACTTTGTATTCTTGACCGGTTTGGTAACTAGAATAATACCAGTAATCACCCAAACGATACGGCACCGATTCATCATTCTGAACGATCCTGCCTGTGATTTCTTTGAACACCTGTTCGGTCAATTGACTGACATCCGCCATTTGGGCTTGATGGTAATCATTTTCGGCTTCAAGGTAAGCCAAAACCTCTGGGTCTTTGCGGCTGTCATCCCTTAACCAATGGTAAGGGTCTACCCTTTGGTGGTCGTGCTGCTGCCAAATGTGGTCCAGCTTTTTCGCCTTGGGGGGCGTGATGGATGATTCGAATGGTTTCTGGGTCATTTTCGTCTCTTGTTTGATTTGCTTGGGTGGTGTGTTTTCTTCGGGCTCAGGCTGACAACCTGCCAAAGCCACGGTCACAATGAGTGCATTCCAAATGGGTTTCATGGTATCTTGATTACGGCAAAGGCATGAAGATTACAACAAATCGAATGAATTTGAAATAAAATCCATTCAATCGGGTCTGCTAGCACATGGACAGAAAACAACGAAAATTCGACGCATTGCTCAGTCATTTATATGACGATTTGTATCGGTTTGCCTATTGGTTGGGCAAAGACGAACACATGGCTCGCGATTTGGTACAAGAAGCTTATTTGAGGGCCTGGCGCTCAATTGACAAATTGAAAGACGATCAAGCAGCCAAGAGCTGGATATTCACGATCCTCAGACGTGAATTTGCCCGGCAATTTGAACGCAAAAAACTGCCCACCCAAAGTTTAGATGACATGGTGGTTGACATCGAAGACGTGCAACACCACACACCAGATCAAGTGATGGACATCAAAATCACACGCCAAGCCATGATGGCTTTGGAGCCCAAATATGCCGAACCATTGTTGCTTCAAGTGATTGGCGGGTTCAGCTGTGAAGAAATCGCTGACCAACTGGGCACATCAACCAGTGCCACCATGACCCAACTGTTTCGCGCCCGCAAGCAGCTCAAAAGCAAATTAGAAAAAACTCAGACCATAGGAAAGCAGGCATGAATTACCAACAATTCAAAAAAATCCTGGATGCCAACCCATACTCAGACGACCCACAATTCATTCAAGCACGTGAACAAGACCCCTTGTGCCAAGCCGCTTATCAAAAAGCCATGGCGGAAGAAAAATTGTTGCAAGCCGCTTTGGACATTCCTGTTCCTCAAGATCAACGATCCGCGATCGTTATGAATCAAAGTTTTGCACCCAGCCGAATTCAGCATAAACACATTTGGGCTGCGGCTGCCACGATGGTGATGACCATTGCACTGGGCCTGCTGTTTTTTGGCCCCAAACCCACTTCAGATTTAGAAGACTTCATCAATGAAGCTTTGGTCATGGAACCGACTGTTTACATGTCTGAACAAGAGATCCCTTTCGAACAATTACAACCTTTGTTTGCCAGCCTGGGTGCCGAGGCCAATGAACAATTGGGCAACATCCATTTCATGAAGCTGTGCCCAACGCTGGATGGCGATGGGGCACGTATGGTGTTCATGAATGATTTTGGCCAACCCATCACGGTCTTGTACATGCCCAATTCACCGGTAGAACAAACCGTACAAATGCAGATGAAAGGGTTCAAAGGTAAAATCATTGCCTTAGACAAAGGCTCGGCAGCCATCATTGCCAAGCCCAACCAGCAAACGGCACAAATCGAAGCCTCTTTGAAGCAAAATTTGCTGGCTGCAGACACCCAATCTTTGTGAGAAAATCAGCAAAATACAGAATACATTAAATTGTCACAGCAAAGCACATGATCACAGCCGGACAATTCACATGACAGTGTGACCTTCTGTTGGTACAATGGTTATCTAAGCGTTAAAAAACTATGGATATATCATGAAGAAAAAACAGTGGGCAGTGTTGGCAGGCATGATTTTCGCTTGTCAAGCAGGGGCTCAGGATCAAACAACCGTTTCAGGTTCTGGCGACCAAATCAA
>JAUHZH010000362.1 GCA_030426065.1 Gammaproteobacteria bacterium | reverse complement strand
GATTTGATCGTAATCTTTAAATTCACCGCCTTGCTTTTCAGCAGCAACCTTAGTGATTGCCGCAGTCAAGGTTGTTTTACCGTGGTCAACGTGACCAATGGTTCCCACGTTTACATGGGGTTTCGTGCGTTCAAACTTTTCTTTTGACATCGTTATACCTTATATATATGTCACCGATTGTCAGTGACATCAAAAACCGGTCAGTTCAGCCAACACCGAATCTGGCGCATGACTGTAATGACTGAATTCCATTGAATAATTGGCTCGCCCTTGGGTCGCTGATCGCAACGCCGTGGCATAACCAAACATTTGTGACAAAGGAATCTCACAACGGATCACTTTGCCTGATGGCGACTCATCCATACCATCCAGGGTACCGCGGCGTCGATTGACATCTCCGACCACATAACCCATGTATTCTTCTGGCGTGACGATTTCCACTTTCATGATGGGTTCCAACAACACAGGCGACGCCTCTCGAGCGCCTTCTCTGAAGGCCATAGAACCTGCCACTTTGAATGCCATTTCACTTGAATCCACTTCATGAAATGAACCGTCATACAAAGTCACTCGACAATCCACCATCGGGTAACCTGCAACCACACCGCTTTCCATTTGCTCCTGGACGCCTTTGTCCACTGACGGGATGTATTCCTTGGGAATCACACCACCTGTGACGTCATTGACAAATTCGTAACCAGAACCTTGCTCCAGCGGTTCGATTTTGATTTTCACATGGCCATATTGACCCTTGCCACCAGATTGCTTGATGAATTTGGCTTCTTGATCAACGGCTTTCGTGATGGTTTCTCGGTATGAAACCTGTGGATTACCGACGTTGGCATCCACTTTAAATTCACGCTTCATTCGGTCGACGATGATGTCCAAATGCAACTCGCCCATTCCCGAAATGATGGTTTGCCCTGATTCTTCATCAGTGGCCACTTTGAACGACGGGTCTTCTTGAGCCAGCTTGGCCAGCGCCGTCGCCATTTTTTCTTGATCACCGGTGGTTCTGGGCTCAACCGCCACAGAAATCACAGGATCAGGAAACTCCATTTTCTCCAAAGTGATGACGTTGTTGACATCACATATGGTGTCGCCAGTGGTCACATCCTTCAAACCCACTGCAGCCGCAATGTCGCCTGCACGGACTTCTTGAATCTCTTCACGAGAATTCGAGTGCATTTGCAACAAACGGCCCAAGCGTTCTTTCTTGCCTTTGACCGGGTTGAATACCGTGTCACCCGATTTGATGACACCCGAATACACCCTAAAGAATGTCAAGTTACCAACAAATGGGTCGGTGGCGATTTTAAATGCCAATGCTGCGAAAGGCTCGTCGTCCGATGACTGTCTTTGCGCTTCGCTTTCATCATCCGACAAAACGCCGGTGATGGCAGGCACGTCTGTTGGCGCTGGCATCAACTCAATGACGCTGTCCAACATGGCTTGTACGCCTTTGTTTTTGAAAGCAGAGCCGCACAAACAACAAACCAATTCATTGTTGATTGTGCCCTTACGCAAGCCCTGAATGATTTCTTCACGGGACAACTCACCTTCTTCGAGGTACTTGTCCATCAACGCTTCATCACATTCAGCGGCCGCTTCTATCATCCGCTCTCTGGCCAAGTCGCATTCGTCTTGCAATTCAGCCGGAATGTCTTCGAGGCGGTATGTGGAACCCATGTCTTCTTCGTTCCAGTAAATCGCCTTCATGCGCAACAAATCAATCACGCCCTTGAAGTTTTCTTCAGCACCGATGGCCACCTGAAGCGGCACGGCATGGGCACCCAAACGGCTGTTGATTTGTTCAACCACACGCTCGAAATCAGCGCCCGAACGGTCCATCTTGTTGACAAAAGCCATTCGAGGGACGTGGTATTTGTTGGCTTGACGCCAAACGGTTTCTGACTGAGGTTCTACACCACCAACGGCACAAAAAACGGCCACTGCACCATCGAGAACCCGCAATGACCGTTCCACTTCAATGGTGAAGTCAACGTGTCCAGGGGTGTCAATGATGTTGATGCGGTGTTCATCAAACTGTTGATCCATACCTCGCCAGAAGCATGTGGTGGCAGCAGAAGTGATGGTGATACCACGCTCTTGCTCCTGCTCCATCCAATCCATGGTGGCAGCGCCATCATGAACTTCACCTATCTTGTGAGAGATGCCTGTGTAGAACAACACACGTTCAGTCGTGGTTGTTTTGCCCGCATCAATGTGGGCCATAATACCGATGTTCCGGTACCGGTTGATAGGTGTTTTACGGCCCACTTCAAAGTCCTTTCTTCCTGATTACCAACGGTAATGAGCAAATGCCTTATTGGCTTCAGCCATTCTGTGCACTTCCTCACGGCGTTTCATGGCCGCACCGCGGTCATGCAAAGCGTCCAACATTTCTGCAGCCAACTTGCTGGGCATGTCTTTCTCACCACGCTTACGAGCCGCTTCAATGGTCCAACGCATGGCCAATGCCATTTGACGACGAGGACGCACTTCCACTGGTACTTGGTAAGTGGCACCACCGACACGGCGTGACTTCACCTCGACCATTGGCTTGACTTTCTCCAAAGCCGCTTCTGTGATTTCAACCACATCACCTTTTTCTTTTTCAGCAATGCGTTCCATTGCGCCGTAGACGATTTTTTCGGCCACAGATTTTTTACCGCTGACCATCACCATGTTGATGTATTTACTGATCAACTCACTTCCGTACTTAGGATCTGGCAGTACGTCGCGCTTAAAATTACTTTTCTTTCTGGACATGATTAATTCCTATTATTTCTTAGGACGCTTCGTACCGTACTTGGAACGACCCTGTTTTCTGT
>JAUHZH010000361.1 GCA_030426065.1 Gammaproteobacteria bacterium | reverse complement strand
CCACCGCCAAATCATGCACTTCTTGCGATGCCATGACATGGGCTGAATCGACTTCCCATGAATTCAGTATTTTGCCTCGCAAAGGCATGATGGCTTGGAATTCCCGGTCCCTTGCCTGTTTGGCAGAACCGCCAGCAGAATCCCCTTCAACCAAAAACAATTCACCTTGCATGGGGTCATCACCAGCACAATCAGCCAGTTTGCCCGGTAAAGCAGGGCCTGTGGTGACTTTCTTACGCACCACTTTTTTGGCTTTGCGCATCCGGTTTTGGGCGTTGTTGATAGCCAAAACAGCGATTTTTTCAGCCTCATCAACGTGTTGTGAGAACCACAATATCATAGCATCTTTGACGGTTCCTGAGACGTAAGAAGCAATGGCTCGAGAAGACAAACGCTCCTTGGTTTGACCTGAAAACTGTGGGTCTTTCATTTTGGCTGAAAGCACGTATGCAACACGATCCCAAACATCATCCGGGGTCAACTTAACGCCTCTGGGCAACAAATTATGGCTGTCTGCAAAGTCCCTGACGGCCTCTGTTAAACCGGTCCTTAAACCATTGACGTGGGTGCCCCCCAAAGCGGTGGGAATCAAGTTGACATAGCTTTCAGTGACCAATTCACCCTGTGGGATCCAAGTCAGCGCCCAGTCCACCGCAAATTCATCATCCAGTTGTGACCCGACAAATCCCCTTTCTGGAATTTTTTCCTCTGCAGTGATTTCATCCAACAAATATTGTTGCAAACCATCTTCAAACTGCCAAACCGTGGCTTCATCTGAGTTCAAGTCTTTGAACTGCACTTCCAACCCTGGACACAAAACCGCTTTGGCTTTGAGCAAATGTTTAAGCTTTCTGACACCCACTTTGGCCGTGTCAAAATATTCTGGAGCAGGCCTGAAATGAACACGGGTTCCTGTGTTGCGCTGGCCCACTTGACCCACCACTGTTAACTCTTTGACTTTATCTCCATGCTCAAACGCGATGTGGTGCTCTGAACCGTCTCGTTTGATCCAAACATCCAGCCGTTCACTCAATGCATTGACCACAGACACACCCACGCCGTGCAGACCACCTGAGAACGTGTAGTTTTTTCCTGAAAATTTACCGCCAGCATGTAGCTTGGATAAAATCAGCTCTACGCCTGACACGCCATGTTCTTTGTGTATGTCGACTGGCATCCCTCGACCATTGTCAGCCACTTCAATGCTGCCATCGGTGTGTAAAGTGACTTGAATTTTATTGGCATGACCCTCCAAGGCTTCATCCACAGAGTTGTCCACCACTTCCTGAATCAAGTGATTCGGACGGTTGGTTTCTGTGTACATGCCTGGCCGACGTTTGACTGGATCTAAGCCTGATAATACTTCAATATCGGATGCTTGGTAATTCTTACTCATGTTCACTCTTTCAAAGCACAGCGTGCGTTTCTTTTTCTTCTGAATCATTGTCACCGTCTATTGGAAACAACGAAATGAAAGCCCAGAATTGGCCACAAAAATTGGCCGACATCAACAAGATCAAAGCCACTGCCATCAACAATGCACCCAAGTCTTGTAACAACAAAGACAAAAAGGTCCCTAAAAAGGCAATCACAAAAACCAAAGCCATGACCAACAAAGCCATCATCAACAAAGCCCGCCAAGCAGCAACAAAACCAGCGTAACTCAATTGCAGAGATTGGAGCACAGTTTGCTGATGAAAAAACACCAATTGAGGTGCAAACAAGGTCAACACCAAAACCGGGATTGAAACCACCACACCAATCAACTGGGCCATCAAAGTGTTTTTTAACAGCAAAGCAGGCGGTAGTTCTGGATTCAACTCCACACCGATGATTTGTAACATCAACTCTATGGCAAAGTGAGTCAACAATGACAACACAGACAGCACCACACCCAATTTAATCAAGGTCGTGGTTCTTTTTTGAAACCCCACCAAAAAATCACCAAAGGACACTGCTCGGCCGCCTTGTTGTTTGCCTTTGGCAACCCAACAAGCGTGGTACATCCCCGCTGTAACCAAAGGACTGAACAAACCCACCAAAACAAAAAACAGGTAGTCAGGCAAGTGAGTCAGTTGCATGTAAACGACACCAACAATGACCATCACCAACAACCACAAACCCATGAATTGCTTGAGCAATTCCCATCCCGCCTTGAGCCAGTTTTGACCGTCTTCAAAAGTGAATTTTTTTTCAGGTTTCATGATCATTCCGTTGTTGCTGTGGCCAACCCGTTTATGGCGGCTGCCAATGCATGCCAACACAAGGTGGCTGATTTGATTCTTGATGGAAATTTTTTGACCGTGACCAAAGTGTTGATGTCTCCCAAAGAAGGGATGTGGTCGACATCACCACCTTTGGCCATGAGGGTGCAAAACGACTCAAAATGTGCCAAAGCTGCTTGGGTTGAAAGACCCGATACAAAATCGGTCATCATGGAAGCGGATGCCATGGAAATGGCACAACTTTCACCATCAAAACGAATCGCCTTGATGACATCGTCTTCAATCGTCAGGTAAACATTGACCAAATCACCACAAATGGCATTCAAACCCTCTGCATGGTGGGTCCAAGAGTCTGGCTTGCCATAATGTCGTGGGTTGCGATTGTGTTCTAATATGGTTTGCTTGTAGAGTTTATTCAGATCCGTCATCAATCACTCAAACATGGTTTTTGCTTTGAGCAAGGATTCTACCAGAACATCCACTTCCTGTTCAGTGTTATAAAAAGCAAATGATGCACGACACGAACCTGCCAAACCATAAAACTGGAATATGGGCATGGTGCAATGGTGTCCGGTCCTGATCGCCACACCGTGGTGGTCAATGATGGTTCC
>JAUHZH010000360.1 GCA_030426065.1 Gammaproteobacteria bacterium | reverse complement strand
CGGCATTGGCCCTGAAGGAAAAAGGTTTTGAAACCATCATGGTCAACTGTAACCCTGAAACGGTTTCTACCGATTACGACACTTCCAACCGATTGTATTTTGAGTCGTTGACCTTGGAAGATGTTTTGGAAATTGTCCGCATTGAGCAGCCTAAAGGCGTGATTGTGCAATACGGTGGACAAACGCCGCTGAATTTGGCCAATGCGCTGGAAAAAGAAGGTGTTCCCATCATTGGTTCGCCGCCTGAGTGCATTGATCGAGCTGAAGACCGCGAACAATTCAAAGCCATGTTGGATAAACTCCATTTGCGTCAACCACCCAATGGCACCGTCACATCAGCTGAACAAGCCATTGCTGTGGCTGATCATTTGGGCTTCCCATTGGTGGTGCGCCCTTCATACGTCTTGGGTGGTCGCGCCATGGAAGTGGTGCATTCCCAAAAAGAATTGGCCCGTTACATGAAAGAAGCGGTTCAAGTGTCCAACGACTCTCCGGTGTTGTTGGATCGTTTTTTGGATCATGCCATTGAAGTGGATGTCGACATCATTTGTGATGGTGAAGACGTCATGGTTGGTGGCATCATGGAGCACATCGAACAAGCTGGCGTCCATTCAGGTGATTCGGCTTGTTGTATTCCGCCTTTTACTTTGGGTAAAGACATCCAGGATGAGTTGGCCAGACAATGTACTGTCATGGCCAAAGAATTGGGCGTGGTGGGTTTGATGAACACCCAATTCGCCATCCAGGGTGAAGACATTTATATTTTAGAAGTCAACCCACGCGCATCAAGAACCGTGCCATTTGTGTCCAAAGCCACTGGCTTGCCTTTGGCAAAAATTGCCGCCTTGTGCATGGCAGGAATCAGTCTGAAAGACCAAGGCGTGAAAGCGCGATTGGATTTGAACCATTATTCAATCAAAGAACCTGTGTTCCCATTCGTTAAATTCCCTGGCGTCGACCCGATTTTGGGGCCTGAAATGCGTTCAACGGGTGAGGTCATGGGCATCGGAAAATCATTTGGTTCCGCTGTGGCGACATCCAAGTTGGCAGCCAAAGTGGCCATGCCTTTACAAGGGCGGGCCTTTGTTTCGGTTCGAGATGCCGACAAAGACCGCTTGATTCCATTGGCGAAAAAATTGCAAGACATGAATTTTGAATTGGTCGCCACACACGGTACCTGCCAATTGCTTCGTGAAGCGGGCTTGTTTTGTGAAAGTGTCAACAAGGTGATTGAAGGTCGCCCGCACATTGTCGACAAGATAAAGAGCAATGAGATTGATTTCATCATCAACACCACTGAAGGTTCACAAGCGATAGCGGATTCAGCTTCGATTCGAAAAGAAGCATTGAAACAAAGCATCAATTACTCAACCACCATCGCTGGTGCAGCGGCCACCATTGAGGCCTACGAGTATTTGAATTCACACGAAATTTATTCATTGGAAGAACTGCATTGAGGAGATCAGCATGAACAGAGCCCCAATCACCAAGACAGGCGCGGAACGCCTGAAAGAAGAATTGAAACGATTGAAAACCATTGAGCGTCCCAAAATCATCGACGCCGTGGCAGAAGCCAGGGCGCATGGGGATTTGAAAGAAAACGCCGAGTACCATGCCGCCAGAGAGCAACAATCATTTATGGAAGGCCGCATTGCCGAGTTGGAAGCCATCATTTCAACGGCAGAAGTCATTGATGTCAGCAATTTGAACATTGGTGACAAGGTGGTTTTTGGTGCGACTGTGGTGTTGGAAGAAGAGGAGAGTGGTGAGCACGTGACCTACCAAATTGTCGGCGATGCCGAAGCCACCATCGATGAAGGCCGCATTTCCATTTCTTCACCGATTGCCCGCGCATTGATTGGTAAAAGCGAAGATGATGAAATTGAAGTGCAAGCCCCAGGTGGTGGGAAGGTGTACTTCATCGAAAACATTTCATACGTTTGATGTCTAAAAAGCTGACCGTCAAACGCCGTTCAGTACCTGACATTGAAATCAAAGGGGGTGACAACCTACACCCCCTGATCTCACAAATCTACAAATCCCGTGGTGTCACTGACATCAAGCAAGTGACCTACCGATTACAACACCTCCACCGACCGGATGGTTTGTTGGGCTTGGACCGGGCCATTCAACTGTTAATAAACGCTTTGGAACAACAGTCACGCTTCATCATCGTCGGTGATTTTGATGCCGATGGTGCCACAGCAACGGCTCTGATGATTCGCGCTTTGCGGGCCATGGGAGCGATGCATGTGGATTTTGTGGTACCCAACCGATTTGATTATGGCTATGGTTTATCAACTCGGTTGGTGGCCGACTTGGTGACGATGCGTGCGGATGTGGTGATCACAGTGGACAACGGGATCTCTTCATTCGAAGGCGTGGACCTGGCCAAGCAGCATGGCATGAAAGTGGTCATCACAGACCACCACTTGCCCAGTGATGAATTGCCAGCAGCGGATGCAATTGTTAACCCCAATTGTTTGGGTGATGAATTTCCAAGTAAATCATTGGCCGGTGTGGGGGTGGCTTTTTACTTGTTGGCCAGTTTGAAAACCGCACTGTCAGAATCAGGGTGGTTTGAAAACAGGTCATTGCCAGCGCCCAACTTGTCACAATGGCTGGATTTGGTTGCTTTGGGTACTGTGGCGGATGTGGTGCCATTGGACGACAACAACCGCATCATGATTCATTCGGGTCTGCGGTTGATGCAAAAGACGTCTTGTATACCGGGTTTGTTGGCCTTGTTTCAAGTGGCGGGGCGCAACCCACAAGAAGCCAGCGCCAATGACCTGGCATTTGCTTTGGCACCGCGGTTGAATGCAGCGGGTCGATTGGAAGACATGAGTG
>JAUHZH010000359.1 GCA_030426065.1 Gammaproteobacteria bacterium | reverse complement strand
ATCTCGCCAGGCAAAATGATGTCTTTGACACCCACTTGAATCAACTTCAAACCAAATTCGGCCACTTTCTTGCTGACCACCGATTGCACATAGGTGTCAATCGAAGTTTTATCAGCCAACAAAGCATCCAAAGTTTGGGTGCCCACCGATTGGCGCAAGGCCAATTGCAAGGCATTGTAAACAAACGCCTTACCATCCGATAAGTGCTCGGACATCACCACCGCATCTTCCACCTGGAAAGTGGCGGTCAAGTTGACACGCAAGCTGACTTTGTCTTTGGTCAAGATTTCTTGACCTGAAACGTCCAACAACTGCGCACGTGTATCAACAACCACCAAGGCAATGGTTTGGTTGTAGTTCCAAAAACCGTATTGGCCGGCTTTCAAAACACGCTCCAAGCGACCGTCAACATACAACAAACCGACCTGTTTGTTGATCACTTCCTTGACCACCAAGCCTTTGGACAATACCGAAGATTTTGCCACTTTGGCCAATCGCTTCAAGTCCTTTTCAGACACCTGGAACGATTCACTGATGTTGATGCGCTCCACGGTCATTTTGGCTTCGGTGTTCCAGTACAATTTTTGAGTCTGAGGTGCCAACAATTCAGTGATTTGGCCGTTGACCGAAATCAAGGCCACTTCATTTTCATCGGTGCTGACTTCTGTGAAGTGCTCGCCCAACAGCTCAGGTTTGTTCAACATCAAGGCTTTCACGTCTTTTTGAACCACTTCGCTTGAAGTGACATCAAAAACACGGGCTTTCAACTGATTTTTGAAATCCCAGTATCGGTAAATGCCTGGGGTCAAAACTTCAGTCAACAATCGCTCTTTGAACAACAAGGCACGCTCGTTGTCCGCAATCACAAATTTTCTTTTTAACATGTTGTTATCCTTCCTGTGCTGTTTCAGCACTTTACTTTTCTATGTCATATTCATACATTCATATAATTGATTAAAAACCGCTTTCACGGCCAAACAGTGGAACGGCGGGGGTCTTGTTTTCTGAAGCTGAGCAAGCAATCACTTCACATCCCTGGGAATCAGCGCTTCATTGCACAGTCATCACCATCTAAGCACCATCGAACAAGATGCCCACCTTTCATGAAGTCATTCAAACCATGCAATCCAGTGCCAGCTTGAATGACTTCCTGTTTGGCCGCTGTCAGTACCCGCTCCACCTGAAGCAGGTATTGACTCGAAAGTCGGCTGTGATTTTTATGACTTTTCTGTCAATCAAATAGGCTTGCGCCTGAAGTTTTCTAACTTATTTTTTGGTTTTTTGAGCAGGAATCGAACCTGCGACAAGTAAAATCACACTTTACTGCTCTACCAGCTGAGCTATCAAAACGTCAGAGAAGGATTTGAACCTTCGTATATCCGTACCTAAAACGAACGCCTTACCGCTTGGCTATCTGATCACATGGTGGCATACAAAAACGCCAAGGGCGATTGCACCGGCTTGCCATACAGAGACAAGGCCTAAACCATGTTGGGTTGGATCAATGGCCATACCATTGACCCCAATTTGGAGGGCTTTTCTGAGGAAATATCTGTCCAAAAAAAAGCCCGATGGATTGACCTATCGGGCTTTTTTAATCACTCCTGAAAGGCCATTCCATGCCTTTCAGAAACATGAAAGGCATCAGCTGATGTGAATCACATACAGCACAAAGTCACCGCTCATCGGCAGCTGACTCAGTTGAATTGTTTGATGCAAATTTTTCCTGTTGTCTTAAGTGTTTTAAAGAGGGCTGTGAATTGTACACAGCAATTTTGAGCTGTAAAGTACTTTTTAATGTTTTTTTAACTTTTTCCTGCTTGCTTGTTTGATACCGGCGCATTTCTTTTTCAATCATGGGCAAAAAATGCAGTCCCAAACAATGGCGTAAAGTATTGTAATGTCTCGCTTTGTTGCTCTGAAAACGCGTGTTTGCTGTTCTTCGCCAAAATCAAAATGCCTTGTTGACCGAGTTTATCGACTTTCATCAACATCAAAGACTGGACATTCAATTCATTCAGCAAAAAATGGCCAAAATGAGATTCTTTGTGATCCAGCGTAAAGGTCATCAGGTCGTCAATCACCGCCTGTGATTCGGCATCCAGTAATCCGAGAAAGGCATCGGTTTTGATCAATGACTTGCCGATCAAGGCGTTTTGCTGTTTGTCTGATGCGATGGTTTTGATTTGATAAGTGCCTTTGGACAGGGTCAACCAATACAGGTGTGACACATTGATGATGGGGCTGATTTCATTTTTCACCAGGTTCAGTTGCTGTTGGTTGGTTGAGGCTTGGTGGAGTTTACTCACCATGTTCAAAATGCTTTGAAAACGGCTGGAAAGAACATTGAAATCTGAAACCAAACCACTGATTTCATCTGTCGATCGGTCAGAGATTTTCAAACCGTAATTACCTTGAACGACTTCACCACAGGCTTTGGCCACCCGTATCACACGCTGCACAATGGTTTTGTTGAACCACAGCAAAAGCATCATAATCGAAAGGCTTATCGCCGCCATCACAACCCAACTGAACGTCACCGTTGCCTTCTTTTGTTCTTGAAGCAGGTTTTCGAAAGATCGATGCGCTGAAGCCACTTGAGCAAACAAACCACTTTCATCGTTCAGAATAAAGCGGTTACCCCACTCGAGTCGCGGCTTTTCTGGATTGTCTCCAATTTGCTCTTTAAACCCGCTTTGGAAGGCCTGGTGTCGGTCTTGCAAAGCGCTCATGGCTTCATCATTTTGAGTCAACAAATCACCACCTATAAGCCAGTTGGTGGTGCCAGAGCGGCCGTAATAAGATGCGTTCAAACCGTTCAACAGTTGATCAAGTTGCTTTAAATTTTCTTGTA
>JAUHZH010000358.1 GCA_030426065.1 Gammaproteobacteria bacterium | reverse complement strand
TTCTCAAGGTATTTTGACGCTACAACAAACCGTCAATGCCTGGTACAGGGGTTTGAAAGCCATGATGTTGGCGATGATCATTTTGCTTTTGGCCTGGTCACTGTCTGCCGTGACAGAAAGTTTACAAACCAGTGCCTATTTGACGTCTTTGATTGAAAACAGTTTGGCGGTTCAATGGTTGCCCGTGATCATATTCATTTTGGCAGCCATCACTGCATTTGCAACGGGTTCAAGTTGGGGAGCCATGGGCATACTGATTCCATTGGTCATTCCCATCACATGGGCTTTGATGAATGCACAAGGCATGGGCGATGTTGAGCACCATTACATCTTGTATGTGACGATCGCCAGCATATTGGCTGGTGCGGTTTGGGGTGATCATTGTTCACCGATTTCAGACACCACCATCTTGTCTTCCATGGCCTCTGGCTGTGATCACATCGAGCACGTTCGCACACAAATCCCATACGCATTCTTTGCCGGTGGTTTTGCCGTTATTTTGGGCATCATTCCTGCCAGTTTTGGAATCAATCCATGGCTTTCTTTGGGTCTCTCAGCGATCGGCATGTTCATTGGCTTGAAATTGTTGGGTAAAAAAGCATGACGGATCGTTGGTTACCTCGTGTGACGGTGGCCACAGTGGTCGAACATGAGGGCAAGTTCCTGATGGTTGAGGAAGACATTCGTGGTGAAAAAATCCTCAATCAACCGGCTGGTCATCTGGATCCCAATGAATCTTTGGTTGAAGCCGCCGTTCGCGAAACCAAAGAAGAAACCGGCTGGCTGGTAGAAATTGCCCACTTGATTGAGTTTTCTCAATGGACCAGCCAAAGTGGCAAACATTACTTGCGTTCTTGCTTTGCTGGCAAAATCAAACATTTTGACCCCAACCAGACACTGGATGAAGGCATCATACAAGCCATTTGGATGACCCGAGATGAGGTGGCCGCAGAGTCACATCGCCTGCGATCTCCCCTTGTCTTGCATCACATTGACCTCCATATCAAGGGCAAATCGCTGGACTTGGATGTGTTCAGTTATTACGATTAAGCGACAAATTTTTTAGGAGTCCCATGAGTCAAAAGGTCATCATTGGCATGTCAGGCGGTGTTGATTCGTCATTAAGTGCTGCCTTGTTACAACAACAAGGCCATGACGTCGCGGGCATGTTCATGAAAAACTGGGAAGAAGACGACACGGCTGAATTTTGTACTGCCGATGAAGACGTCAAAGATGCCCAGTCTGTGGCCGACCGCTTGGGCCTGAAGTTGTACCGACGCAACTTTTCTGCTGAGTATTGGGACTATGTGTTTGAAGAATTTTTGAGCGAATACCAAAAAGGCCGAACACCCAATCCCGACATCCTGTGCAACCGTGAAATCAAGTTCAAAACCTTCCTTGACCATTGTGATGACTTGGGTTACCCCATGATGGCGACCGGCCATTATGTCCGCAAAGGCCAGTCAGGCGACGCATACCAATTGCTCAAAGGCCTGGACAACAACAAAGACCAAAGCTACTTTCTGTACGCCATCAACCAATACCAACTGTCCCGATCCCTGTTCCCAGTCGGTGAACTGGACAAAAGCGAGGTCAGGGCAATGGCTGAAGACTTGGGCCTTTCGACTCACGATAAAAAAGATTCCACGGGCATTTGTTTCATCGGTGAAAAACGATTCCAGGACTTTTTGTCACATTACCTGAAACCCAACCCAGGCAACATCGTCACCCCCACAGGACAAAAAGTTGGCAGCCACAATGGTTTGATGTATTACACCATCGGCCAAAGGCAAGGACTTGGCATCGGTGGTGTCAAGGACGCCTTGCCCGAACCCTGGTTTGTGATTGCCAAATCACACCACAACAACCAATTAATCGTCGGCCAAAGTGACCAAAACCATTTGATCATGGATGATTGGCTGCGAGCCAGCCAAGTCACTTGGATATCAGGCAAAGCCCCCGACCTCAATCAAAAGTACAACGCCAAGATTCGTTACCGACAAGCCGATCAAGCTTGTTTCATTGAATCCATCGATGGCGATGAAATCAAAGTCCGTTTTGAACAAGCACAACGCGCCATCACACCAGGGCAATCCATCGTTTTTTACGACGGTGATGTCTGTTTGGGTGGTGCCATCATAGAAGAATCCAATCGCCTCACCAGCACTTGTGAATTGAAACCATGAAAGAACAAACCATAGCCCTCGCAGGCGTTTATCAAGCCGCCACCTTGGCCCATGAATTGGCCAATGCCGGCACCATCAGAGACCAGAAAAGCTGGGATGTCAGCTTGATGAGCCTGTATAAAATCGATGCCGCAAGCACTGAAGATGTGTTTGACAATGACCTCAGCGGATTGGCCATGGGTTTCCAATCCCTGATCAAAGCGTTCAACAAAGATCCACAATACATCAACATCATCAAATACACTTTGACCTTACTGACTTTGCAAAGCAAATTGTCCAGTCGACCTGAAATGCAGGAGCAAATTGCCCAAGGGTTGAACGGTTCAAAAATCTTGCAAAGTGCCAATGAGCCATTGAATGATGCCGTGATCACCAAATTGGCCAACACCTATTCGCAAACCATCAGCCAAATGCAACCTCGTGTGATCGTGGCAGGACAACCCTTCCACCTCAAAACACCCGCCATCACTGAAAAAATCAGGGCTGTGTTACTCGCAGGCATCCGATCGGCCATGCTGTGGCGACAGGTGGGCGGCAGCCAGCTGCAATTGCTGTTCAAACGTGGCCAATACATCAATGAGGCCAAATCGCTGTTAAGGGTTTGATATGAAATCATTGTGGTTGTGCTTGTTATTGTTGACTTCAGTCAGTTCAGCTGAAGAAAATAAATCATCAGGTTTGACTGAAGA
>JAUHZH010000357.1 GCA_030426065.1 Gammaproteobacteria bacterium | reverse complement strand
AGCGGAGTTTTGCTCAGCCAAATGGCCGAATGGCGCCAACACAGCGGCATTGATGATCAGGTGAATCGCATCTGATTTGATGTCACTCAAGGTGCGTTCCACTTGTATGAGGTCCACTAGCCCCAGATCCAAATCCACATGGTGAGCACCTGAGCCTGAGCGAGACATTTCAATCACTTGGTGGCCTGCGGCATGACTTTGTTGGACCAGTTGTTGGCCCAAACCTTTGGAACCGCCGAGAATGATGGTGGTGGTTTTCATGTTGTCCTCTTTTGGTGTTCTCAATGTGTGAGTATGGCTTGTATCGACGGTTTTTCCAAGGCCGCTTCGATCAATTGCCAACTGGGCCTGATTCGGTGATGTTCTGACAATTGCATGTTGATTTTTTGTTTGGCGGTTTTGTAATGGACGTAAAGTTGTGCTTTGCCTTTGCCAAATCGCTGCAACAAATCATTGATGTCTTCGGCCAGCTGTTGGCTGTTGGACTCACTGACAAAACACAGTCGGTCACAATACAAAGCCACGGCACTGCTCAAATCAAGCAAACTATTGATCTTGATGGCAAAGTACTCTTTCGGGTCTTCGCCTTCTTTGCCTTTGAACACCCTTTTGCCCGCTTCGCCTTCAACCATCACGATGGCATGGGTTTCAAGCATGGCTTCATATTCGGCAAATTGTTGCGCTTGTAAGTTGAATTCAAATGAACCACTCATGTCAGATAAAGTCACTTGCATTTTGCCATCAAAGCCAGGTCGGATGCCGGTCACCATTCCCAACAAACGAAATTCACCGCCATTTTCCATGTGTTTCTTCATGCTGGCCAAACGACCCAAGTCATAATGACATTGGTGCTTCAAGTATTGGTATGCGGGCCTGATGGGGTGGTCAGACATGAAAGCACCCAACACCGCTTTTTCAGCCAACAATTTCTCCAACAAAGGCCGCTCAGACACGTCGGGCAAGGGAATGCTTTGGTAAGTGTTGTTGTCGGCCATGCCGCCAAACAAATCAAACTGGCCAGCTTCTCGGTCTTTGCTTTGTTGGTCGGCGGCTTTGACCACCTGTTCCATCCCTTCCAACAGCTGGTTGCGGTTATCATGGAGGCCATCAAAAGCACCGGAATTGATCAGTGCTTCCAATGTGCGCTTGTTGCATTTGCGCAAGTTTACGCGGTTGCACAAATCTTGAAATGAACGGTAAGGTCCAGATTGCTGCCTTTGTAACACGATGTCCTCAATGGCACCTTCACCGACGCCTTTGATGGCGCCCAAGCCATAAATCACTGCACCATCGCGGGCCTTGAATCGGTATTCAGAAATGTTCACATCGGGCAGTTTGACTTCGATGTCCATGGCCCGTATGTCATTGAGTTGATTGACCACCTTGTCGGTGTTGTCCATATCAGCTGTTAACACCGCCGCCATGAAATGGGCGGGATAATGGGCTTTCAGGTAGGCGGTCTGGTACGACACCAAAGCATAAGCGGCCGAATGTGATTTGTTGAAACCATACCCCGCAAAGGTCTCGATGTTTTTAAAGATGTTGGCAGCCAATTCGCCATCAACCTCATTCTTGATGGCACCTTCAATGAACACTTCACCTTGCTGTGCCATCACCTCTGGAATTTTCTTACCCATGGCTTTGCGCAAAATGTCAGCGCCACCCAAAGTGAATCCAGAAAGCACCTGGGCGATTTGCATCACTTGCTCTTGGTACAAAATCACGCCGTATGTGGGCTTGAGGATTTCTTCCAAAGAGTCATGCATGTAATCCGGTTCTTGCTGTCCGTGTTTACATTTGACATAAGTGTCCACCATGCCGGATTCTAAGGGCCCCGGACGATACAAGGCCACCAGTGCGATGATGTCTTCAAAGCAATCGGGTTTCAATCGGGCTATCAATTTTTGCATGCCCTCTGATTCCAACTGGAACACCGAGGTGGTCTTGGCGGCATTCAACAGTTCAAACGATTTTTCATCGTCCAAGGGAATCAAATCAATGTCTATCTTGTTGCCGGTTTGGTTTTCTATTGATTGCAATGCCCAGTCGATGATGGTCAGCGTTTTCAAGCCCAAAAAGTCAAACTTCACCAATCCAATGGTTTCAACATCGTCTTTATCAAATTGCGAAACCACACTTTGTGATTGTTGCTCAATGTAGACGGGGCAAAAATCGGTGATGGCACTCGGGGCTATCACCACACCACCGGCGTGTTTACCCAAATTGCGTTTCAAGCCTTCCAACTTCAATGCCAATTCGATCACTTCAGCGGCTTCATCATCCGTGGCGTTCAAGTCGGCCAATTCTGGTGTATCCAAAGCTTTGGTCAGCGTGATGCCCAACTCATTGGGTATTAATTTGGCGATGCCATCCACCACTGGGTACGGGTAGCCCAAAACACGACCGGCATCTCGAATCACCGCCTTGGCATTCATCGAGCCATAGGTGATGATCTGGCTGACTTTCTCCTTGCCGTATTTTCTTCCGACATAATCAATGACTTCATCACGCCGATCCATACAAAAATCGACGTCGAAATCAGGCATGGAAATCCGTTCAGGATTCAAAAATCGCTCAAAAAGCAACTCGTATTTGAGTGGATCCAAATTGGTAATTTTCAATACATAAGCCACCAAGGAACCGGCGCCCGATCCCCTGCCCGGCCCCACCGGAATGGCGTTGTCTTTGGACCAACGGATGAAGTCAGATACGATCAAAAAATAACCCGGGAACCCCATCCCGAGTATCACTTTGATTTCATGGTTCAGTCGATCGATGTAGTCCTGTTCGGTGTAACCTGCTTCTGGGCCAAATCGATCCAAATGTTTGCGCAGCAGATCATGACACAGCTGGTCGAAATATTCGTCCATGGTCAT
>JAUHZH010000356.1 GCA_030426065.1 Gammaproteobacteria bacterium | reverse complement strand
CCGGTCACTTTTCAGGCCAACCTGATTGCCATGGCCGACCGATACTTGTTGCTTGTGGGTACAGACAGCGCATCTGGCATCAACATCACATATGAATAAACACCTTTGAGTGACTTAAAAACACATCCATCTAAAACAACACAGGAGACTAACATGAAAAAACAACGAAAACTGGCCGCGATGGCCACTGTCGCTTTATCCGCCTTGACTGTCAATGTTCAAGCCATGGAAAAAGACACCATTTATAACATGCCAGCCGATGCTGATTTCAGCCAGTATTATTTGCCCAATGAAGCCCAGCCAGCCCAAGGCTCGGTCGCCGATGCGGCCCAATGCCTAAAAGCTTGTGAAACGGCGCAAGCTTGTGTGGTTTGGACTTTCAAGCCCGGGCGCTTTGGCAGCCCGAATTCATGTAAGCTTTCTCCCAAACTGATGTCGGAGAAAGGTGTTAAGACACCTTTTACAGGTGCTGCATCCGGTGTTGTGAAATCACGCTGATGTGCTACTGAATCGATCGCACAAATCAGATTAACGGTAACCCCGTCATGACCCAATCTGGGTTTTTCAGGGTTTATTTTTGAAAAAAAACCTGGCAGTCGTCACCCATATTCTCAGTTAAAAGAAGTATCAGATTAATTCAAGAGGTGAAAGATGAGATCATTAATGACCGCCACACTGTTGTGGCTCAGTATCGCAAGCCAGGCCAATTTGTTGGTGGTGGACAGCAATGAAGACGTGATTCAGGTCGATGGCAATTGCACTTTACGGGAAGCCGTAACTGCAGCCAACTTTGACATCACTGTGGACCAATGTGGCACAGGATTGGGTGATGACCTGATTTGGCTGCTGTTGGGCACCAGTGGTGATGCCATTGCGCTGAACAACCAACTGCCCATCATTGACGGTCTGGAAATCCTGGGCCCTGGGGCTGCCAATTTGGTGTTGATTCCGGCCAACGGCCATGATGGGCACATGATTCAGATTAACACCGACCGGGATGTGAGCCTGAAAAACTTTCGCATTGGTGGTGCTCAGGACTCTGCCATTGATGTGGTCAACGTCAAAAACCTGGAGCTTGAGAGCATGAGGTTATTGAACAACCAGGCTGAAACTGGCAACGACGGCGGCGCTTTATTTGCTGACATCATCGCCATTCCATCACGATCCATTGACAGCCTGACCATCAAAAGTACTGATTTCAGTTTTAACCAAGCACAAAAAGGCGGCGCCCTGGCCATCAGTGGTGAGTACCCAGTGATCATAGAGGACAGTTTGTTCGAGGGGAATTCCAGTACCTCATCAGGCGGCGCCATCCATAGACACAATAGCGACCGCGATGTTTTTACCGCCACCGTAAACATCAGCAACAGCCAATTTATTGATAATTCAAGCAACAGCCAGGGTGGTGCCATATCGGTGGACTTGGCCTACCTCAACATCAACCGTTCTTTGTTTCATAACAACCAGGGACAAAATGTACTGAACATCAACCGCAGCATCTCCACCATTGAAAATTCACTGCTCGCCGAAAACCCGGTAACTCGGGTGATTCATCACAAGAATTTCAACGGGTCACCAGTATTTACTGAGTTAACCCTGGCTTTCAACACATTCCTGGACAACCAAAATCTGGACCTGGAAAACAGCAGTGGAGGTGCCATCCTGACCACCTATTTAAAAGCCAACTTGTTTGACAGTAACATCGCCACCCAATGTCAGGGATCGGGCAGCTCCAGCCTGGGGGACAACATGGAAAGGGTAGGTTCAGGTTGTTCATTTTCAGCAGGCGACTTTCCCAATCCCATGCTGCTGCCACTGGCACTATACGGTGGTGATGTCTTGCTGGCACCTCTGAACCCCACCAGTCCGGCCGTTGATGCCAGCAGCGGTTGTGATTCAGGAGACTTGTCGGGTGAAGGGAGGCCACGGGATGGTGATGCCAGTGGCTCGGCGCAATGCGACATCGGAGCCGTCGAACGACCCGAAGCCGAAAACCTGAATGTGGACAACAATGGCACTGGATCGGGTCAAATCAATTTGAATGAATTTGGTTTGGCTTGTGTTTCACCCAGTGACTGTGATTGGCCCATGGCACAAGGCGACACGGTTACACTCACCGTTGCAGCAGACCCTGGAAGTACCTTCATTCAATGGGGCGGCGCCTGTAGCGGTGACACCACCTGTCAGGTCACAATGAGCAGTGCACAAAATGTGACCGCTGAATTTGCCCTGGTGGCCAGTCACTTTAACAGTGAATAGGTTTTATGATGCACCTGGCCTCAGTGCCACCGTGACCAGCACACCTGGTGGCATCAACTGTGGGCCCAGTTGCTCAGCTGGTTTTTTGGAGAATGACGTGGTGGTACTCAGTGCCTCTCTCGGTGAAGATGCTGTGATAGATACCTGGTCGGGTTGTGACAGCATTCAAAACGAAGACTGTCACATCACTTTGACCGGCAACACTACTGTGAGCTTGTTTGTGGTGCAGGACCCCGACATCATTTTCAAATCCGGCTTTGATGACTGATCCATTCGCCTCAATGGGCCCACAGGGATGGGGCCCATGATTCAGTCGAATGAGTTGGCAAACAAAGGGTCATTGTATAGCTTACCCAGCAACCCAATGCCCCAGTCAGCTCCATTGTTGTTACCTTTGGCATGGCCTGCAATCAACATGTCATCTTTTGAATTCAGGAGTAACTGTGTTAACTGTTCTTTTGGAAAACCGTTGGCTGTATCGTTTTTCCAAATCGGGCTGGCTTGTCCGTCTGATTCGCCCCATTGTTGCAGGTGTTGTCCATTTTCATCGAGTGACGTGATTCTGATGTGACTGAGGTCGTGGTTGTTGTCAGTCCAATGGCTCTCTCCAGCAACCACAA
>JAUHZH010000355.1 GCA_030426065.1 Gammaproteobacteria bacterium | reverse complement strand
CGGTCGCGACCAGTTTCAACTCGTTGAACAAGTCCAGGTAACGATCATAGGCAGGCAAAACAGTGTCGTTCATGTGTGCGACCATCTGTGTTTTTAAAGCGTCTTTTTCCGCGTCGCTGATTTCACTCAAAGCATCGACTTTTTTGTTGAAGTCCACCACCAAGGGGTGCTCGTTCAGAGCAGGATCGCGTAAGTTGTGTAGGTTTTCGATGATTTTGTTGATGACAAATCGCGGCGGCAAAATGCCCATTTCATGTTCTTTTTTGACATACGCCAAGGTGTTGTCAAATTTTTGTCCGATTTGCGCAATGCGCGATAAATAGTCTTCAGCATCTCCGCTGTCTTCCACTTCATGGGTGCTGGTCATGAAGTTGACGATGCTTTGGTAACTGCCACCACGTTGGGTGACGCTGTAGCCATGGTGCTTGTATTTCAAACTGGCCAACTGGTCTTCGAGGAAGAATTTGAGGATGTCATAGGACAAGGCGGTTTGGCCTTCCAAGTCTTCGCGGTCATAGGCCAGCAGTTGGTCGTAGTCTTTTTGCAACAGGGCCAATTGTTTGTCTTGGGCTTCGAATGAATTGTCATCCAATTGGTCATTTTTAAAACCCATACCGATGCTGGTCAGGGTTTCTGGACTGTTCCAGGCAAATTCTAAAAAGATTTTGTCATAAAAATGATTGATTGAAAAAGGTCGGAACCAGATGAGGTTGACGGCGAAAACAACAAAGACCAAAAAGGCGAGTAATAAGCTGCGTTTGAAGTATTTCCAGAGTTTTGACATGGCTGTAGTGGTTGTGAAAATGAAGGAACGTTCTGTGGCCCTGAGGGTTACGTTTGGTGTACAATTTTTTCTTTTTTTATGAGAAAGGAGTCATGATGAGAACCATTTTATTCACGCTGATTTTACATGTTTTTGTTGTTGGTTTGGCAGTGGCCGAAGCACCCCATTCTGAGCAAGGCGTTGATGCCGATGTGGCAACCGTTGTTTTTTTCAGAAAATCAACCGTTGGCAGCATGATCAAGGCATCGGTTTATGAGGTCACGGGCGGAGAAACCAAGTTCATTGGTATCCTGAAAAACAAACAACGCTTGGTCCACAAAACCACCCCTGGTCAACACCGTTTCATGGTGGTATCAGAAGCGGCTGATTTCATGGAAGCGGAGTTGGTGGCAGGCAAAACCTACTATGGCATTGTCACACCCAGAATGGGCGCATGGAAAGCACGCTTTTCCTTGTCACCGGTCAGAAATGGCAGTGAAGGTGAGTTTGTTTGGGACAGCAAAGACGTTCAAAAGCGTTTCAAAAAGACCAAGTTGAAAAAGACCAGTGACAAGGACCGCGCATGGTATGAAAAACACAAAGACAGTGTCGCCAAGAAAAAAGCCAAGTACCTGGAAGCCTGGGCTGAGAAATCAGAAGCAGACATCGCTGAAAGGACTTTGAAACCAGAAGACGGTCACTGATCGATCCAAGTCAAGCTGACCAGACCGTTCTGGTTTAATGATTCATCGCGATGGCTTTCAAAGCAGACAAGCCATCGCGATAACCCTGCTCAATCAATTCAGGCACCTGTTTGGTTTCATAAGGGTTGAACCTGGACAAATCGGGTTCAATCAATAAGTCAGCGGGGTGCTTTTGTAATGCCGAGGTGTGGATCATTGACAGCAACACGGTGCTGACCAGAACGTCCCTCAGGTTTTGTGGTTTGGCAAAAGATTTTTTGGCCTGTAAATCGACCGCAATGATGCGATCGACACCGGCGTCCTGCAAGGTTTTCACAGGCACATTTTCCATGATGCCACCATCGACCAGCATGCGATCGCCTTGATCAATGGGTGCGAAGATACCTGGAATGCAGGTGCTGGCCATCACTGCATCGGCCACTTTGCCTGAATTGATCACCACTTTTTCACCATTCTGAATGTCGGCAGCCACCACATACAAGGGTTTTCTGGCTTGATCAAAGTGCACGTCTCCCAAGTATTTCCGCAACAACCGTTTGATTTTGCTGTTGTTCATGATGCCGTATTTGGACAATGACAACCTCGAAATGTCCAGCCAGTTCATGTCCAATGTGATGGCTTCGATTTCTTGCCAGGGCATGCCAAAAGCATACAGTGCACCCACCAAAGAACCGATGCTGGTCCCGGCGACCACATCAATGTCAGTTTGGGTTTCTTCCAATGCACGCAGCACGCCAATGTGGGCTGCACCCAACACAGCGCCTCCGCCCAATGCAAGTCCTGTGTTTTTCTTGTTTTGAACTACCATGCTTTTGAAGTTTTTCTAATTCAGACTGAAATACATTTTAGCAGCCAACAGCACCAACAGAAGGGCAAAAATGATTTTCAAAATGTTGACCGGTAATCGGTGGGTTAAGTGGGCCCCCAAAGGCGTTGAAATCAACGCGCCGATGCTCATGGCCAGGGTGGCGGGCCAATAAACGTAGCCCCACATTTGTGATGACAAAGCATGGGTGGTGGGTTTTTCAAACAGGAAAGCCAGTGTGCCAGCGATGGCAATTGGAAACCCCAAAGCCGCTGCTGTGGCTATGGCTCGCTGGAGCCGCACACCATGCCAATGCAAGAAGGGGACCGTCATGCTGCCACCACCCACCGCCAACAGTGCCGATAAGAAGCCAATCAAAGTGCCCGAAAAGGCCTTGTTCAGCCAATGGATGGGTTTCACGGGTCTTTCGCTGTGTTTTTTAAGCACCATCTGTGCGGCCACCAAAACCATCATCACCACAAACACCAAAGCCAATGTTTGGCTGTTCAAGCTTTGCGCAAACCTTCCGGCCAAGTAACTGCCGATGGCATAAAACAACGCCAGTTGCCAAACCAGCGGCCACAAAATGGCCCGGTGCTTTTGGTGTGTCA
>JAUHZH010000354.1 GCA_030426065.1 Gammaproteobacteria bacterium | reverse complement strand
AGACTGGGGTTTTGGTCCAATGCTTACCCACAATGACGTTGATCTTATCGACCAGTGTTTCGCCTTCCATCAGGTTCAATTGATAATCAGCGATGTCAACGAACAAAAACCGATCACCCAAATGGTGAGGCAACCACCGTGCGCGCTCAATGTTGATCACCAACTTCTCTATCAAATCAGTCACAGGCACATTGAGGTGTTCAACGGTTTGTGGCCCAATCACACCATCGACATGCAACACGCGACTTTTTTGAAATTTTTTGACGGCTTCTTCCAATCCTGCATCGTAAACCAAAGACGCGTCGTTGGCTGTGTCACCATTGAGGAACCGTTCTGCAGCCAATCGCTTTCGCAATGCAGGGACAATGGCATGCTCATCACCAACTTCTACTTTTTTGTCATTGAAAGTGATGGGCTCCCAACCACCTTTGGCTTCCATGGCACGGTAACGCTCCAATGCATTGATCAAACGCCGAGTGACGAAATTGTCTTTGATGTGCTTGTCCAAGTAATCGAATGGGTGGCTGAATTTGAAAGCTTCATCGAGCAACTGGGTGCGGTTTTTTTGATGCAATTCGTCGTAATCATCGGGCAGTTCAATCAACGGGGTGCTTTTGCCATCGATCACATCATGCATGAATTCGGCAAACCATTTGGTCGCCAATACTTCGCGCTCCATTTCTGGCGCATCAGCCAGGCCTTTCAGGACATCCAGTTGATAATCTTCACTTTTCAAGCCAATCCGTGGCGCCGATTCGATGTGTTTGATCAAACTGTCAAACTCTTGGTTGGCCGCACTATCAGTGGACCAATGGGTTTGGTAGTGGTTGTCCTTGAAAGCTTGCTGCAACCAGTCAGGCTCTGTAGACAACCTTTGTAACAGTTGCGGATCAGCTGCCACTTCGGTGGCATTCAACGTTTCCTCGTCAGGGACTTGGGCATGAGCTACACCGGCAAGGGACAAAATCAATCCAACTGACATGATTTGTGTTTTCATTGCTCCTCTCTTTTTTTACCCAAAGTTACAATTATTGTATCTGATGCAAATTATCTGAGCAAGAAACAAAAAAAGCCGAGGTGTGCCTCGGCTTTTTGATCAGAAATGTCAATCAAATCATGGCGTCATTCAGTGATGGCTGATTCATTGACTTGAACTGACTCTTCTTGTTCAACCCGTTTTTTTCGGGTGAAAAAGCCTTTGATGTCCAAGCCTATGGCATACAAAGCCGGCACCAAGAACAAGGTCACAAAGAACGCCATGAACACACCGAAAGCCAACGACACAACAATGGGCTTCAAGAATGCCGCTTGAATGGACCGCTCCAACATCATCGGCATCAAACCAACGATGGTGGTCACTGATGTCAGCAAGATGGGTCTGAATCTTTGTACACCAGCTTCAACCACAGCTTCTCTGGCTGCCATCCCTTTGGCCCTAAGTCGGTTACAATAATCCATCAAAACCAGGTTGTCGTTGACCACCACACCCGCAGCTGCAGCGATGCCGAAATAACTGAAGATGGCCATCGTCATGTCTAAGGTGGCGTGGCCCACAATGGCACCAATGAAGGCGAAGGGGATTGCAATCAAAATCAAGATCGGTTGTGCATAACTCTTGAAAGCCACAGCCAACAAGGCATACATGGCAAAGAAAGCCATGAAGTACAAACCAGTGACTTCTTTGATGAAGCGTTTTTGCCCTTCGGCTTGACCGATGTTGCCGCGCATGATGCCGGGGTACTTGGCCTCCCATTCTGGATAGAAGTTTTCTTCTAAATCCTTGTGAATGTCACCTGATACGTCTTCCTTCAACTCAGCACTGATGCGGGCCGCGCGGTTGCCATTCCAGCGCTGGATCGATTTGATGCCAGGTGCATATTCCAACTCAGCAACAGCCAACAAAGGCAATTCACGGCCGTCTTGGGTCCTGACATAAAAGTTTTTCAGACTTTCAATCGAACGCCTTGACTCGAGAGGGTAACGGACTTTGACCCGGACATCTTGACCATTGCGAGGCAAACGCTGCACTTCTTCACCAAAGTACGCTTGTCTGACCTGACGGTTGACCTCGGCCAAACTCAATCCCAGTTTGTTGGCACCTGGCTTCAATGTCAAACGGATTTCTTCTGACGCGCCTTCCAAGTTATTGCGCACATCATATAAGGTGTCATAGGTTCGCAATTGGTCTTCGAAATCTTTGGTGGCCGCTCGTAAAACGTCCAAATCTGGATGCCTGATGGACATTTCAAAACTGGGATCATTGTTGCCTTGGGTGTATTGCACAGTCACTTCTTTGGCGTCAGGCACATCACCCATCAGTTCACGCAAACGCAAGGCAGCGTCTTTGGCAGACATGTCACGAACTTCAGGTGGCGCCAATTTGACGATTGCCAATACCGAATCTCGTCGAGAACGGGTGTACCAATTTTCAATCAACTCGCCAGAGCCTTCGTTTTTCTCCTTCACTTCATCAACCAATGCTTGTTCTGCGGCCTGCAACTGTGCCAACACTTCCAGCGCACGACTGTACGGGGCCCCTTCTGGCATCACCACATTGACGATGATTTCATCCGGCTCAATCTCAGGCATGAAGCTTTTTTTCACCAATCCTGCGCCGAACATACCAAAACCAATCACCATCACGCCGACAAAAAAGCTGGCAGTTAAGTAACGGTTGTTCAAACTCCAATTGCCCAGCCTGCGGTAATGATTTTGCGCAAAAGAACTGATGCCACCTGCGATGCGTTTCTGGAAACGACCAAATCGGCCGGTTTCCGTTCGCGGCTTCATCTTCGACAAGTGAGCCGGCAATATCAGCAAAGATTCGATCAATGAGAACAGCAAGGCCAAAATCACCACCCAGGTGATGTGGCGGGTGAATTCG
>JAUHZH010000353.1 GCA_030426065.1 Gammaproteobacteria bacterium | reverse complement strand
ATCGCCCGCCCGATCAATCTGGATCTGGTGGCGCAGGGGGCCGGCGCGCCGGACAGCTGGCCGGAACATTTCAGATTTACAGGCTCCGAAGCCCCGCCGCTGGTGCTTCTGGAACCCGGACACAAGGTACGTTGCCATGTTTGACATCAGGAAAACCGCTTTACGGCCCACTCCGAAAACCCTGTTGGCCATAGCCTTTGCCGCGGCGGTAAGATTTTTGTTTACAGGTCAATTTGACGGTGATGTCATCTCCAGGATAAACCGGTTCTGTGAAACGCAAATCATCCAAACCATAGTTGGCCAAAACAGGGCCTTCCTCAGGGGCAACAAACAAACCGGCTGCCATCGAAACCAAAAAATAACCATGGGCCACGCGACCATCGAAAAAGGGGTTTCTGGCCGCCGCTTCTTCATCCATGTGGGCATAAAAATGGTCACCCGATAAATCAGCAAACCGTTCGATGTCTTCCAATGTGATGGTGCGCACAGCGGTGGTCAAAGACTGGCCGACGGCCAGTTCTTCGTAATGTAATTGGAAAGGGTGTTTGTCAGTGGTCGTCGTTTGAGCACCCGGCATGTATTTACCTGTGATGCGCATCAAAGTGGTCGGATCACCCTGTAATGCGGTGCGTTGCATGTAATGTTTGACACCGCGGATGCCACCCATTTCTTCACCACCACCGGCACGGCCTGGGCCACCATGAATCAAATGAGGCAAAGGTGAACCATGACCTGAAGATTCTTTCGCAGAATGGCGGTTGATCAACACCATGCGACCATGAAATGCGGCCGCACCCATGACCACTTGGGCCACGTTGTCATCGTCGTGACCAAATACCGAGCCAACCAAAGAGCCTTGCCCCATGTTGGCCAATTCAGCCGCTTGTTCCAGGCGCTCATAAGGCATCAAAGTGGACACGGGGCCAAAGGCTTCAACATCATGAGCCAAGCAGTGATCAAACGGTGAATCATTGCGCAACAGAATCGGTGAAACAAAGGCGCCGTCTTGGTCGTTGGCATCGATCACTTCGGTGTGTTCTGGGTTACCGAAAATCAAATGACTGGATTGTTGCAGTTCAGCGACCCGTTCCCTGACTTCTTGTTGTTGGGCTTTGCTGGCCAATGCCCCCATGCGAACCTGTTCATTGGCGGGGTCACCGATGGTGATTTTGGCCAATCGAGCGCTGATCGCCTCACCAACAGGATCAATCAAACTGGCCGGCACAATGGCACGGCGAATGGCGGTACACTTCTGTCCAGATTTGACGGTCATTTCTTTGACCACTTCTTTGACGAAGAAATCGAATTCAGGTGTGTCAGGTGTCGCATCAGGTGTCAGGATCGAACAGTTCAAAGAGTCAGCTTCCATGGTGAAGCGGACGGCATTTTCGGTGATGTTGGCTTTGGATTTCAGGTATTGACCGGTGCTGGCCGATCCTGTGAAAGCGACCACGTCTTGACAAGTCAACTGATCCAGCAAGTTGCCGGTTGATCCGCAAATCAATTGCACCGAACCGGGAGGCAAGACGCCTGATTCAATCATCGCTTTGAACATCAGCTCGGTTAAGTAAGCGGTGTCCGAAGCCGGCTTGACAATGGCAGGCACGCCAGCCAAAAGGGTGGGTGCCAGTTTTTCCAACATGCCCCAGCAAGGGAAGTTAAAAGCGTTGATGTGGACGGCAACACCTTGCAATGAAGTGCATATGTGTTGTCCCAAAAAAGTACCGTTTTTGGAAATGTGTTCGGGTGGTCCGTCGATCAAAACGGTGTGGTCTGGCATCTCACGTCGGCCTTTGCCAGAATAAACAAACAGGGTGCCAATGCCGCCTTCGATGTCGATCCAGGAATCAATTTTGGTGGCACCGGTTGCACGCGAAAGGGCATAGAATTCTTTTTTGCGACTGAGCAAATACAAGGCCAATTCTTTCAGCATCAAAGACCGTTCGTGGAAGGTCATTTTTTGCAAATGCTTTTGTCCCACATCGCGACCATAATCCAACATCCCAGCAAAATCCAGGCCGGCACTTGAAATGTGAGCCACGGTTTCACCTGTGATGGCATGGTGACATGTTTTGAATCCGTCAGCAGCGGTGTGCCACTGCCCCTTGGCGTATGATTGTAAAGTGTTCATTGATTTCCGCTAGTTCAGTACATTACACTGTGATGAAATCAGTGCATAGACGCTGTTTCATCAAGTCATAGATGCAGTTGGTTTTTGAGTCAACAGTTATGAAATGAATGATAACATGGATTGTCAAGTCGGTTAAGATGGTGAAGCATTAAAAATGGACGGCTCAGCATGACCAAAATATTGACGGTCTTTTTGACATTGATGGCCACTTCGCTGTTGGCACAATCGGTTTCAGATCGCTATGTCAGTGTTCAACGATTCGACACCCACTCTGGTTTGAGTGGCAACAAAGTCACGCACATCAGTCAAACCAGCAATGGGTACCTTTGGGCCGCCACCCACAATGGCCTGAACCGGTTCGATGGTGAACGGTTTGATTGGTACCAGCAAAACAGCCAAATAGAAACCAGCTTGCCTGGCAACCAAATTTCCACTTTCCATGTTCATGGTGATCAAATGTGGTTGTCTTTGAATGAAATGGGATTGGCTCGATTGGATGTCGGTACAGGTCAGTTCACCGGTTTTTCAGTGGATGCCAGCGGCCGACCGGATGCGGTGTTGAGCGATTTGATTTTTGCCATTCAGCATGACAGGCAAGGTCGCATTTGGTTGTTTCAATTTGAACAGGGCATTTCCATATATGACCCAAACAAACAACAGTTCAATCACATGACCACTGACAGCCATCCTTGGCTGACCTCATTGCGCTTTTTTGATGCTGAATTGGCAAGTGATGGACGCATTTGGCTGGCCA